>JAHELH010000052.1 GCA_024644285.1 Paracoccaceae bacterium
TCTTCGACGATCCGCACGAGGGCGAGAAATTCTTTGGCGCCTACGCCGCGTCGAAGGCCGCGCAGATGGCGCTGGTGCGGTCCTGGGCCGCAGAGACGGCGCGCACAGGTCCCAGGGTCGACATCCTGACGCCCGCGCCGATGCCGACCGCGACCCGCGCCCGCTTTTTTCCCGGAGAGGATCGCGGCAAGCTGACGCCGCCGGCCGAAGCCGTCAAGGTCTTGCTGGCCCAGCTGAACTGACCCGCGTCCACCGCGCGCCCTGTTGCCGAGGATCAGCCGGTGGCGGCCGGCGTGAAGGTCAGCGCCAGTCCGTTCAGGCAGTGGCGTAGGCCGGTCGGCTCTGGGCCATCGTCGAAGATATGCCCGAAATGGCTGCCGCAGCGGCGGCAATGCACCTCGGTGCGCAGGCTGAACCAGGAACGATCCGGCTTGGTGCGCACCGCGTCGGGCAGCGAATCCCAGAAGCTCGGCCAGCCGGTGCCGCTTTCGTATTTCGTCTCGGACGGATAGACCGGCAGGTCGCAGCCCTTGCAGTGGTAGGTCCCCTCGCGCATCTCATCCAGAAGCGGGCTGGTATAGCGGCTCTCGGTCGCCTCTCCGCGCAGCACCGCGTATTCTTCGTCGCTCAGCAACGCGCGCCATTCCTCTTCGCTGCGCTCGATGGTCACGTAAGGCGCCATGGTCGCCGCGCCGGCATGTCTCGGCGCGAACAAGGCCGCGCCGCCGAGGGCGGTGCCAAGGGTCAGGAAGGTCCGGCGGTTCATGTCTGTCGCTCCTTTTTCGGTCGGCCGGCGCGCAGAGTGGCAACGCGCCGCCGCTTTGGGACATCCAGAACGCGGCGTGCCAATGGGCGTCGGGCGGCAGTGGCCGCCGGCGCAGCGCTCCGGCTTTGGGCGTGAGTTTGCGTCGGCGGCGCGGGTCAGTCAAAAAAACTACGCGTGAGGAAAGGCCCGGATTCCCCGGTTTCCTGAGGTTTTTGCCGATTTCCGATCACAGTCGCGTGACGGCGCCCGTCGCCAGCACCGATCCGGTGGGCGTGCCGGTGGGCGATCCGCCGGGCGGCTCGTCGCTGACCGCCAGCGTGCCGCCCTCGAATTGCGGCCGCAGCGACGCGGGCACCGTCAGGCGTGTCGCGCCCTCATCGGCGAAAACCCCCAGCGAGACCGGCGCCGCCGCGCCCTCGGCGATCAGCCACAATTCCAGCACCCGGCCCGGGGGCGGCGCGCCCTGCACGTGGTCGACCGCCAGCACGCCGGTCGCCGCGTCGAGGCTGGCCAGCACCACCAGCGCGCGGTCCTCGGCGGCAAGCTCGGCACGGTAGACCGGCCCGTCCGGCACCGGGGCCAGCACGTCGCCGAATAGCACCGCCAGCCCGACCAGCAGCGCCAGCAGAGCCGCGCCGATCCCCACCCGCCAGCGCATCCAGAGCGGCGTGCCGTCAGGGCCGATCCCCGGCCCGTGCAGGCGCTTGTCGATGGCCTTTTTCAGCCGCCGCGGCGGCGCGACCGGCGGAACCTCTGCGGCCAGCCCGGCGAGATCCGCGTCCCACTGGCGCACCAGCGCCTGCAGATGCGGCTCGACCGCCAGCCGCTCCTCGAACGCGGCGCGCTCGCCAGGTTCCAGCAGGTGCAGGGCGAATTCGGCAGCCAGTGCGGCGTCGTCGCGGTCTGGATCGGTCGGGTCGCTCATCGCGATAGGCAGTCCTTCAGCTTGATCAGGCTGCGGCGCAGCCAGGTTCGCATCGTGTTGACCGGGACGTCGTGGCGCGCCGCCAGATCCCGGTAGGTTTCGCCGTCCAGATAGGCGCCCTTGATCGCCTGCGCCCGCTCGGGCTCCAACTCGTCAAGGCAGTCCGCGATGCGGCCCATCTCGGATTTCGCCACCGCCGCCGCCTCGGGTCCCGGCGCGGCGTCGCGCAGGTCGTGCATCTCGTCGATGTCCTGCCCCGGCGCGCGCCGGGCCCGCAGCTTGTCGATGGCAAGGTTGCGTGCCAGCGTGATCAGCCAGGTCATCGGGCTGTAAGTTCCCGCCGAGTAGCGGCCGGCTTTTTGCCAGATGCGCACATAGATGTCCTGCAGCGCATCCTCCGCTTCCGCCCGGTTGTTCAAGACACGCAGGCAGATGCCGAAGAGTTTCGCGCTGGTGGCGTTGTAAAGGCGGGAAAACGCCGCCCTGTCGCCCAGGGCGGTACGGGCGAGCATGTCCTCGATATCGGCGCGCGTCGCCATTCTGGCAGGGCCTCCCGCCGGCGATGGTAGCAAGCTTCGCCGGGCGGTCCAGCGGAGATATCGGGCGCGGCGGCGGCGCGGCAGGCGGGAACGTGCCAGCGGGCTTGTTTACAAGGCCCCCGAAATGGTACACAAGGCCACGCTTGCGCGTCATTTTGGCCGTGGGCCGCGTGTGTTTGACACGACGCTGGATGGCGCTGGATGAGGGCAGAGAACCGATGACCACCCGCGAAATCTTTCACTTCGTGATGATCAAGCCGACGCATTACGACGACGACGGTTATCCGATCCAGTGGCTGCGCTCTGTCATTCCGTCGAACACGCTGGCCTCGGTCAACGGGCTGATGCTGGACAGTGCCGAGCGTCAGGCGCTTGGTCCGAATGTCGAGATCAGGGGCCACACCTATGACGAGACCAACACCCGCATCCGCCCCGAGCGGATCATCCGCGACATCCGGGCCAGCGGTGGCAAGGCACTGATCGGTTTCGTCGGCGTACAGACCAACCAGTTCCCGCGCGCCGTCGATCTGGCGCAGCCGTTCCTGAAGGCGGGCCTGCCGGTCTGCATCGGCGGCTTTCACATCGCCGGCTGCCACGCGATGCTGAAAGAGCTGCCGCCAGAGATCGTCGCGGCGGGCGAAATGGGCATCTCGTTCTTCGCCGGCGAGGCCGAGGAACAGCGCCTCGACGAGGTGCTGCGCGATGCCTATGCCGGTAAGCTGAAGCCGATCTATCATTACATGAACGATCTGCCCGAGATGTCCGGCCAGCCGCTGCCCTATCTCGAAGCCAGCGCCGTCAAGCGGACCTATAACGACATAACCAGCCTCGATCTGGGCCGCGGCTGCCCCTACCAGTGCTCGTTCTGCACCATCATCAACGTGCAGGGCCGCAAAAGCCGGTTCCGCTCTGCCGACGATCTGGAAGCGATCGTGCGCAAGAACGCGGCACAGGGCATCAACAAGTTTTTCGTCACCGACGACGATCTGGCGCGCAACAAGAACTGGAAGGAACTGTTCGGACGGCTGCACGAGCTGCGCGACAAGGGCTTTCCGGTGAAGCTGACGATCCAGGTCGACACCCAGTGCCACAAGATCCCCGGCTTCATCGAGGCTGCCTGCAAGGCCGGCGCCGAGCGGGTGTTTCTGGGGCTTGAAAACATCAACCCCGACAACCTGATCGTCGCCAACAAGCGGCAGAACAAGATCACCGAATACCGCGCGATGATGCAGCAATGGCGCGAATACGGCTGCATCCTGTTGGCCGGCTACATCCTGGGCTTTCCCGGCGACACGCCCGAGAAGATCCTGCACGACATCGAGATCATCAAGCGCGAGCTGCCGCTCGACATCCTGGAGTTTTTCCAGCTGACGCCCTTGCCCGGCTCTGCCGATCACAAGGCAGCGGTGGAAAACGGCGTCTGGATGGATGCCGATCCCAACAAATACGACCTGATGCACCGGGTCACGCATCATCCGGTGATGACCGACGAGGAATGGGACAAGGTCTATCTCGACGCCTGGGACGCCTATTACACCACCGACCACATCGAGACGATCGCCAAGCGCTCGGCCTCGCAAAAGCGCAAGGGCATCAACGTCAACGAGATCTACGAATTCTACGGCTTCTGGAAGATCGAGGGCATCCACCCGCTGGAAGGCGGGGTTCTGCGCAAGAAGTTCCGCCGCGACCGCCGGCCGAGCATGCCGCTGGAAAGCCCGTTCGTCTTCTACCCGCGCTACTGGACGGAAACGGCCGTGAAGCTGGCGCGCTGGGGCTGGGCGTTCTGGAAGGCGTCGCGGATGCAGAAGCGGTTCTATACCGATCCCAAGCGGTTCGAATACACCGACACGGCGATGACCCCGACGATGCCGGAAGAATACGAGAACCTGGCGCTTTACAATGAAACCTCCGGCGGCCAGGACGCGGTGCGGCGCAGCAATGTGCTGAAGGTCAGCCGCGAAAAGGCCAAGGCGGCCGCCGAGGCGGCCCCGCCCGATCTGAAGACCGCCGTCTGACCGGCGCGGCAGGCTGCGCCCGAAGGCCCTGCCCGCGTGACGTTGACCTTCGGCGGATTATCTTCCATGTACGCGCGGCGCGGCGGCGGCATCGCATGCGCCGCACCTGCTCTCTGATTTCTCGAGGTCGATATGGCGGACGGTACGATAGATATGGCGGCGAAACCCACCGAGGACGTCTCCGTCCGCGATGTGTTCGGTATCGACAGCGATATGCACGTCAAGGCCTTCCCCGAGCGCTCGGAGCGGGTGCCGGACGTTGATCCGACCTACAAGTTCGACCCCGACACCACGCTGGCGATCCTGGCCGGCTTCGCCCATAACCGCCGCCTGATGGTCCAGGGCTATCACGGCACCGGCAAGTCGACCCATATCGAGCAGGTCGGCGCGCGGCTGAACTGGCCCACGGTGCGGGTCAACCTCGACAGCCATATCAGCCGGATCGACCTGATCGGCAAGGACGCGATCAAGCTGCGCGAGGGCAAGCAGGTCACTGAGTTCCACGAGGGGATCCTGACCTGGGCGCTGCGCAACCCGGTGGCCATCGTGTTCGACGAATACGACGCCGGACGCCCGGACGTGATGTTCGTCATCCAGCGCGTGCTGGAGCATGACGGCAAGCTGACGCTGATGGACCAGAACGAGATCATCACGCCGAACAAGTACTTCCGGCTGTTCGCCACCGCCAACACCGTGGGCCTGGGCGACACGACCGGGCTCTATCACGGCGTGCAGCAGATCAACCAGGCGCAGATGGACCGCTGGTCGATGGTGGCGACACTGAACTACCTCAGCCACGACGCGGAGTCGGCCATCGTGCTGGCGAAGAACCCGCATTACAACACCGAGAAGGGCCGCAAGACGATCAGCCAGATGGTCACCGTCGCCGACCTGACCCGCACCGCCTTCATGGCCGGCGACCTGTCGACGGTGATGAGCCCCCGCACGGTGATCAACTGGGCCCAGAACGCCGAGATCTTCCGCTCGATCGGCTATGCCTTCCGGGTGACCTTCCTCAACAAGTGCGACGAGCTGGAACGCGAGACGGTGGCCGAGTTCTATCAGCGCTGCTTTGACGAGGAACTGCCGGAAAGCGCCGCCTCCGTCGCCCTGGGGTGATCGCACGGGACGCCATACGGGCCGCCTACGACCGCATCCGCCCGCATATCCGGCGCACACCGGTCCTCGAATTGGAGCCCGGCGCACTGGGCAATGAGCATCCGGTCACGCTGAAGCTTGAACACACCCAGATCACCGGCAGCTTCAAGGTGCGCGGGGCGTTCAACAACCTCTTGGACGCGGCTTTGCCGAAGGCAGGCGCCGTTGCCATTTCGGGCGGCAATCACGGCGCCGCGGTGGCCTATGCCGCGGCCAAGCTGGGCGTCAAATCCACGGTTTTCGTCCCCGGCATGATCGCCAACGAAGTCAAGATGGCGCGCATGCGCGGCTTCGGGGCCGAGGTGATCGTGGCCCCCGGCAGCGTCGATCAGGCGTTCTGGGCCTACGACGATTTCACCATGAAAACCGGGGCCTTGCCGGTGCATCCTTATGCAACGCCTGAAACGCTGTCGGGCCAGGGCACAGTCGCGCTGGAGCTGGAGGAGCAGGCCGCGGACCTTGACACGCTGCTGGTCTCGGTGGGCGGCGGCGGGCTGATCGGCGGCATCGCGGCCTGGTATGGCGGGCGGGTGAAGGTGGTCGCGGTCGAGACCGAGGGCACCGCGACGCTGGACAAGACTCTGAAGGGCGCCCTTCCGGAGGATTTCGCAGTCTCCGGCATCTCGGCCAGCGGGCTTGGCGCTTCGTCCATCGGCGCACTGCCGTTGCTGATCATCCGCGAACACGTCGCACAAAATCTGGTCGTCTCGGACGACGACGTCATCGAAGCCCAGCGCCGGCTCTGGTCCGCGGCGCGCATTGTCTGCGAGCCCGGCGGCGTCACCGCGCTGGCCGCCCTGACCTCCGGCGCCTATGTCCCACAGGACGGCGAGCGGGTCGCCGTCCTGCTGTGCGGCGGCAATGCCGACCCGGGCTGGTTCGGGGGCTGAGCCGTGCATATCGGGCTTATCGGCGGCATCGGTCCAGCGGCGACGCTGGCCTATTACGAACGTCTCACCGACCGCTGCCGCGATGCGGACAGGCCGCTGGACCTGACCATCGTGCATGCAGATGTGAACACGCTCGCGGCCAATGCCAGGGCGGACCGCCGCGCCGAGCAGGCGGCGATCTACGCCGCGCTGATCGACCGGCTGGCTGCCGCGGGGGCGGAGGCGGCGGCGATCACCTCTGTCGGCGGCAGCTTCTGCGAGGCCGAAACCCGCGCCCGCTCTGCCCTGCCGCTCGTCAGTGCTTTCGCGCATCTCGACCGCCAGCTTGCCGCCCGCGGCCTGCGCCGTGTCGGACTTTTGGGAACCGAAACGGCGATGCGCACCCGGCTTTACGGCAGCTTTGCGCAGGTCGAGGCGGTGATCCCTAGGGACGATATTGCCGGCATTGCCGAGACCTACGAGGCCATCGCCATCACCGGGCGCTGCGACGCCGCCCAGCGCGAAACGCTTTACGCCGCCGGCCGCGAGTTGATCGGCGGCCAGGGTGCGGACGCTGTGCTGCTGGCCGGCACCGACCTGCTGCTGGCCTTCGACGGGCGCGATCCCGGCTTCCCGGTGATCGACGCCGTCGACTGCCATGTCGACCTGCTGTTCGCCCTTGCGACGGACAGCGAAACAATCGAGACTCTGGCCCGATGAAGAAACCTGCCGAAAACCCCGCCGACCCGTTCAAGAAGGCGCTGGCCGAGGCCACCAAGGTGCTGGCCGACGACCGCGACCTGAATGTCAGCTTCACCGTCGACCCGCCGGGGGTGACGAAGGACCAGGTGCGTCTGCCGCAGGTCACCCGCCGCATGACCAGACCCGAGGTGCTGCTGGCGCGCGGCACCGCGGACGCCTATGCGATGAAGTTGAAATACCACAACGAGGCGACGTCGGCCCGCTACATGCCGCAGGGCCAGATGGCGCGCGATCTCTACGAGGCGATGGAAACCGCGCGCTGCGAGGCGGTGGGCGCGCGGGCGATGCCCGGCACGGCCAGCAACATTGATGCCAAGATCGCCAGCGAGGCCGAGCGCAAGGGTTACGGCCAGATCACCAAGTCTTCCGAGGCGCCGCTGGCCGCCGCCGCCGGCTATCTGATCCGCCACCTCGCCACCGGCCGCCCGCTGCCGGAAGGCGCCGAGAACGTCATGGAGCTGTGGCGCGGCTTCATCGAAGAGCAAGCCGGCGACACGCTGGGCGATCTGGACGCCGCGCTGTCAGACCAGGCGCTGTTCGCCAAGTTCGCGCGCCGGATCATCGAGGATCTGGGCTATGGCGACCAACTCGGCGACGACCCCGACGAGTTGGGCGAGGACCAGGACGAGGACGCGGCAGAGGAACAGGACGACGATACGCCCGATTCGACCGGCGACGACGAGCAGAGCGACGAGGACGCCGAGGCCAGCCCCGAGCAGAGCCAGGAACAGCAGCAGGACGCCGCGCAGGCCCAGGTCTCGATGGACGAGATGGCCGATGTCGAAATGTCCGACGAGGCCGAGATGCCCGAGGGTGACCTGCCGATGGAGCCGCCGCCCCCGCCGCCGCATTCCGAGGCCGACCCGAATTACACCGTCTATCGCACGGATTTCGATGAGGAAATCAAGGCCGAGGACCTGGCAGAGGCGCAAGAGCTGGAACGCCTGCGCGCCTATCTCGATCAGCAGCTGGAACCCCTGAAGGGCGCGGTGTCGCGGCTGGCAAACAAGCTGCAGAGGCGCCTGCAGGCGCAGCAGAACCGGTCCTGGGAATTCGACCGCGACGAGGGCATCCTCGATGCCGGTCGGCTGGCCCGCGTCGTGGCCAATCCGACGACGCCGCTTTCGTTCAAGGTCGAGAAGGATACCGAGTTCCGCGACACGGTGGTGACGCTGCTGCTGGACAATTCCGGCTCGATGCGGGGCCGGCCGATTTCCATCGCCGCGATCTGCGCCGACGTTCTGGCCCGCACGCTGGAGCGCTGCCAGGTCAAGGTCGAGATCCTCGGCTTCACCACCCGTGCCTGGAAGGGCGGGCAGTCGCGCGAGGTCTGGCTGGCCGACGGCCGCCCGCAATCGCCCGGCCGGCTGAACGACCTGCGCCACATCATCTACAAGTCCGCCGACGCGCCCTGGCGGCGGTCGCGCAACAATCTCGGGCTGATGATGAAAGAGGGCCTGTTGAAGGAAAACATCGACGGCGAGGCGCTGGAATGGGCGCACCGCCGGATGACGGCGCGGCACGAAGCGCGCAAGATCCTGATGGTGATCTCGGACGGCGCCCCGGTCGACGATTCAACTTTGTCCGTCAACCCCGCGAATTACCTTGAGAAACACCTGCGCGACGTGATCGCGATGGTAGAGCGGCGCAAGATCGTGGAACTGATCGCCATCGGCATCGGTCACGACGTCACACGGTACTACGACCGCGCCGTGACGATCACCGACGTCGAGCAGCTGGCCGGCGCGATCACGGAACAGCTGGCCTCGCTGTTCGACAGCGACCCGCGCGGCAGGGCGCGGTTTCTGGGGATCAAGCGGGCGGGTTGAGCAAGGTTGCACGAAGCCGCACAGCCTTGCATCCCGCCCGACTTCCCGCTCTTGTGGCGGCCATGTTTCAGACCTTCGACGCCACCGCCTCGCCGGAACAGGGCCCGCCCCGCCTGGCCGCGCTGCGGGCCGAGTTGGCGCGGCTGGGGGTCGACGGTTTTCTGGTGCCGCGCGCCGACGCGCATCAGGGCGAATATGTCGCGCCGCGCGATGCCCGGCTGGAATGGCTGACCGGGTTCACCGGCTCGGCGGGTCTTGCCGCCGTGCTGGCCGACCGCGCCGGTCTGTTCGTCGACGGCCGGTACCGCGTGCAGGCCCGTGCGCAGGTGGCCGAGGACTTCACGCCGGTGAACTGGCCCGAGACCAAGCCGGGCGACTGGCTGGCAGAGCACCTGAAGGCCGGCGCGCGGGTGGCCTTCGATCCCTGGCTGCATACCGCCGAGGAGATCGACAAGCTGGAAACCCGGCTGAAGACGGCGGATATCGCGCTGCTGGCCACCGAAAACCTGGTCGACCGCATCTGGCCCGACCAGCCGCCGCGCCCGTCCGGCCCCGTCACGCGATATCCCAAGGACCTCGCCGGCAAGGGCGACGAGACCAAGCGGGCCGAGATCGCCGAGGCGCTGCGCGAGGCCGGGCACAGGGCGGCGGTGCTGACCCTGCCCGATTCGATCTCTTGGCTTCTCAATATCCGCGGCGCGGACCTGCCGCGCGTGCCGGTGGCCCAGGCTTTCGCGATCCTGTCCGACGACGGCCGGCTGCAGCTGTTCTCGGATCCCGCGAAGTACGAAGGCCTCGGACCCGACCCGGCGATCACGTTGCGCGACTGGGCGGAGTTCCCGAAAGCCCTGCAGGAATTGACCGGCCCGGTCCGCGTCGACCGCAAGACCGCGCCACTTGCCGTCACCCGGCTGCTGCGGGACGCCGGCATCGAAGTCGCCCATGACGACGATCCCTGCATCCTGCCCAAGGCCTGCAAGACGCAGGCCGAAATCGCCGCCACCGAAACGGCGCATCTGCGCGACGCTGCAGCGATGTGCGAATTCCTCGCCTGGCTGGACGTGGCGGCGCCGCTGGGCGGGCTGACCGAGATCGACGTGGTGGAAAAGCTCGAGGGCTTTCGCCGCGCCACCAACGCGCTGCGGGATATCAGTTTCGACACGATCTGCGGCGCCGGGCCGCACGGCGCCATCGTGCATTACCGCGTCACCCGCGAGACCAACCGCGCCGTCGCGCCGGGGGAGTTGCTGCTGGTGGACAGCGGCGGGCAGTATCTCGACGGCACCACCGATATCACCCGCACGGTGGCGGTGGGCGGTCCCACGAACGAGCAGCGCGCCTGTTTCACGCGTGTGCTGAAGGGGATGATCGCGATCAGCCGGGCGCGCTGGCCCAAGGGACTGGCGGGCCGCGACCTCGACGCGCTGGCGCGCTATCACCTGTGGCAGGCGGGCCAGGATTACGACCACGGCACCGGGCACGGCGTCGGCGTTTACCTGTCCGTGCACGAATGCCCGCAGCGGCTGTCGCGCCTGTCCGAGGTGTCGTTGCAGCCCGGGATGATCCTGTCGAACGAGCCCGGCTATTACCGCGAGGGCGCGTTCGGCATCCGCATCGAAAACCTCGTCGTGGTGCGCGAGGCCCCCGCCCTGCCCGGCGGCGACGACCGCGAGATGCTGGAATTCGACACGCTGACCTGGGTGCCCATCGACCGCGCCCTTGTCGACCCGGCGCTGCTGGACACGGGCGAACGCGACTGGCTGAACGCCTATCACGCCGAAATCGCTGAAAAATTGGGCGGCACGCTTAACGAGGGTGCGCAGGCCTGGCTGGATCGGGTGACGCGGCCGATTTGACATCGCCGCGCGTCCCGGTAGCTGTTAGCAAAGGCGCACTTGCTGAAAGGACATGCCAGAATGGCCGATCACATCAAGATACGCCCCGCAACCGGCACCTGGGTGGTCCGCGCCGGCGGCGCCGTGCTGGGGCAAAGCGACAACGCGCTGGAATTGTCCGAGGGCGGCTATGACCCGGTGATCTATTT
>JAHELH010000331.1 GCA_024644285.1 Paracoccaceae bacterium
GAAGGTCGCGGCGAGGTCGATGGATTCGACGAGGTCGTTGCAGACCGTGCCGCGGGTGGCGTCGGCCGCGGCCCGCGGATCGTAGACGATCAGCGGCACCTTCACCGCCGCCTCGTGCATGAACATCTTGTCGCCCATCCAGTGATCGCCGAGATAGTCGCCGTGGTCGCTGGTCAGGACGATGACGGTGTCGGAGATCTGTCCCGTCTCCTGCAGCCGGTCGAGCAGGCGGCCGAACTGGGCATCGCACTGCTTGATCAGCCCCATATAGGCCAGAATCACCCTGGCCCGGGTCGCGTCGCCGTGAAAGCTGCGGCCGATGCGGGTCCGCGCGAACTCGGCATAGACCGGGTGCGGGTCTTCCAGTTCGCGGGCATGACGCACCGGCGGCAGGACGTGGCGCGACCCGTACATCGCGTGATAGGGCGCCGGCGCGACATAGGGCCAGTGTGGCTTGATATAGCTGAGATGCGCAGCCCAGGGGCCGGGCCGGTCGTCGAGAAATTCGAGCGCGCGGTCGGTCAGCCAGGGGGTTTCGCTGTCCGTTTCGCGGATGTTGGCCTGCTTGTCGGCGTTCTTCATCAGCCAGCCCGGCGCGATCATGCCGTCGTCGTCGATGCCGGAATTGGCGTAGTGCGACCAGGGGTTGGCGCCGGGATAGCCCTGCTCTTTCAGCCATTCGTTGTAGGGCGAGACGCGGCCGTCATAGCTGCCATCCGGGCCCTCGGGCACCATGCCGTCGTCCCGCACCCAGACATCGAAGCCGCACTCGGCGGTGCGAACGCCGATCAGGCTGTCGGGCGGGATGCCGAGACGCTGCATCCCCTTGATGTCGGCGCGCATGTGCGTCTTGCCGATCAGCCAGCAATCCATCCCGGCGGCGCGCAGGTGATCGCCGAGTGTCTTCTCTCCGACCCGCAGGGGGTAGCCGTTCCATTCGGCGCCGTGCGACTGGGCATAGCGGCCGGTGTAGAAGCACATCCGGCTGGAGCCGCAGATGGGCGACTGGACGTAGGCCCGGGTGAAGCGCACGCCCATCGCCGCGACGCGGTCGAAATTCGGGGGCTGAAGGTGCGGGTGACCGGAGCAGGACAGGTAGTCGAACCGCAACTGGTCGTACATGACGAAGAGGATGTTCGGCGGCGGCTTTGCCATGACAGACCGGTCTTTCTGCGGCGCAGAATGTTTCGCGCGCGAAACATTTAGCGTTTACAATGTGTTAACCTCGATTACCTGGCGTGAACCTATCGCGATCCAGCCCGGGATGGAACCCGCTCTGTTTCCGTGCGGCCGCCCGCGTTAGCTTCGCTTGTTAAGATTCCGGCAATCGCCCATAGTCGCTTCATGAGCGACACCGGCAACCCGAGTATGGTGCTTCAGATACGATCGACCTCGCGGTCGTTGCCGATCGCGTTGTTGCGCGCGCGGGAAAAGGTCATGGCACCTCTGCGGGCGATGCTGGCAGATGCCGGCGTGACCGAACAGCAATGGCGGGTTCTGCGCGTGCTGGCCGAACGCGGCCCCTTGGACCCGACCGAGATCGCCAGCGCGTCCTGCCTGCTGATGCCCAGCCTGACGCGCATCCTGAAGATGCTGGAAGCCAAGGGCTATTGTACCCGCCGCGGCCACGAGACCGACCGGCGGCGGATGGTCATCGAGATCACCCGCTCCGGCGTCGGCCTGATCGAACGGCATTACCCCGAAGCCGACCGTATCTTCGCCAGGCTCGAGGCCGAATTCGGCAAGGACAAGGTGGAACGCCTGCTCGACCTGTTGAACGAGTTGAGCGGGAACTGAAGCGCAACCTGGCGGTCAGGCCGCCTTCAGCAGCCCGTCATCCTTCAGCTTTTCCAGCGTGAGATCGAGGGCGACCCACGCCCGTTCGGTCAGCGTGTCGATCTCGGCCTTCGAGATCACCAGCGGCGGCGAGATGATCATCCGGTCGCCCACATGGCGCATCACCAGGCCGTTCGCGAAACAGAACTCGCGGCAGATCAGCCCGACGGTGCCGGCCTCGGAGGCGAATTTCGCGCGGGAGGCCTTGTCTGGCGTCATCGCCAGCCCGCCCATCAGCCCGATCGTGCGCGCCTCGCCGACCAGAGGGTGCCCGGCCAGCGCGCCCCATTTCTCGGCCAGGTACGGCGCGGTGTCGGTGCGGACCCGTTCGAGGATGTTCTCCTCCTCGATCAGGCGCAGGTTCTCCAGCGCCACGGCGCAAGAGACCGGGTGGCCGGAATAGGTGTAGCCATGGTTGAACTCGCTGCCCGCGATTACTTCGGCCACGCCATCCGACAGGATCGAGCCGCCCAGCGGCAGGTAGCCCGACGTCAAGCCTTTGGCGATGGTCATGATGTCGGGACGGATGCCCAGCGTCTGGCTGCCGAACCAGTTGCCGGTGCGCCCGAAACCGGTGATCACCTCGTCGGCGATCAGCAGGATGTCGTGGGCGTCGCAGATGCGCTGGATCTCGGGCCAGTAGCTATCGGGCGGGATGATCACGCCGCCGGCGCCCTGCACCGGCTCGGCGATGAAAGCGGCGACGCGGTCGGCGCCGAGCTCATCGATCTTCGCCTCAAGCTCGCGGGCGCGCTTCAGGCCGAAGTCTTCCGGGCTCATGTCGCCGCCCTCGGCGTACCAGTGCGGCTGGCCGATATGGTGGATGTCCGGGATCGGCAGGCCGCCCTGCTCGTGCATCGGCTTCATGCCGCCCAGGGACGCCCCGCCCATGGTCGAGCCGTGATAGCCGTTTTCGC
>JAHELH010000332.1 GCA_024644285.1 Paracoccaceae bacterium
TCAGTAGATATACCGGATCTGGTCCGACCAGTAGCGCTCGATCCGGCGCAGGGCGGTGTTGATCTCGTCGATGCCGCTGGCGTCGATCACCGAGCGCGATTCCAACCCCTCGGCATGGCGCGCGAACAGCGTCTCGACCGTGGTTCGCACCTTGCGCCCCTTTTCGGTCAGGCGGACCCGGACCGAGCGGCGGTCCATCTCGCAGCGCTGGTGGTGCATGTAGCCGCTCTCGACCAGCTTCTTGAGATTGTAGGACACGTTCGAGCCCTGGTAGTAGCCCCGTGTCTTCAGCTCGCCCGCCGTCACCTCGTTGTCGCCGACATTGAACAGCAAGAGCGCCTGCACCGAGTTGATCTCGAGGATTCCCAGCCGCTCGAACTCGTCCTTGATGACGTCGAGCAGCAGGCGGTGCAGCCGTTCGACCAGCGCCAGAGCCTCGAGATACTGGGCCATGAACCCCTTGTCGGCGACTTTGCCGACCTCGCCGATTTGGGAATGCAAACTCATGCCGTGTCTCCGCCGATCGCTGCCTCGGACCGAGACATAGCGGGGCAATGGCAAAAATTCGGTTAAGCGGGAACGGATTGCCCATCGGGTCGGGCGGCGGCCCGGTCAGGACACCCCGGCATGGGCAGAGATGTCGGCGATGATCCCGCCGTATCGGTCCGGCGGGGCGGCCTGGCCGGTGACCCAGAGGTACAGGTCCTGGTCGTTCTCGGACAAAAGCGCGTCGTAGATGTCCTGCTGCCGGTCATCCATGCCGGGCAGGCGGTCCCGGGCATAGGCGCCCAGGATCAGGTCCATCTCCTTGATGCCGCGCCGCATCGAGCGCATGGCGAGGCGCTTCAGCCGGGCCTCGGGCGTTTCCGTCACACGCCGCTGTCCCGCAGCGCCCGGCGCAGGCGCTTTTCCAGCGCGCCCAGCCGTTCGCCCGCCTGGGCGATCGTTGCCTTGAGCCGCCGCATTTCTGCCAGCATCTCGCTGACATCGGGCGCGCCCTCGACGATGTCGCCGGGGTCGGCGACGCCCTCGCCCTCGCCGTTCAGAAGCCACATCAGCGAGACGTTCAGCACGCCCGCCATCATGTTCAGCTTGTTGGCGCGGGGTTCTGTGATGTCGTCTTCCCAGCTTTCGATGGTCCGCTGCTTGACGCCCAGCTTGCGCGCCAGCTCTGCCTGGCCGTAGCCGCGCGCCTCGCGCGCCGCGGCGACGCGGTCGCCGAAAGTGGCCGACGCGTTGGAGTACCAGCCGGACGCCTCCGCGGTCTGGGGTCTGTTCAGGGTGTCCTGCTCGGCCATGGAATCCTCATTCTTTAGAATCATTGAACGCACTGCGCTGCCACCATAAGAGATGGGACCGGCTGATGACCACCGGAGGCGACCATGTCATTTCTGTCCGCGACACTGGCCCGGGTAAAGCCGTCGCCGACCATCGCCGTGACCACCAAGGCGGCGGAACTGAAGGCCGCGGGCCGCGACATCATCGGGCTGGGCGCGGGCGAGCCGGATTTCGACACGCCACAGAACATCAAGGATGCCGCCGTGGCGGCGATCGCCGCCGGCAAGACCAAGTACACCGCCGTCGACGGAATTCCAGAACTGAAGCGGGCGATCTGCGAGAAATTCCGCCGCGAGAACGGGCTGGACTACCGGCCCGCGCAAATCTCCGTGGGCACCGGCGGCAAGCAGATCCTCTACAACGCGCTGATGGCGACGCTGAACCCCGGCGACGAGGTGGTGATCCCGGCGCCCTACTGGGTCAGCTATCCGGACATGGTGCTGCTGGCGGGCGGCACGCCGGTGCCGGCCGAGGCCAGCCTGCAGACCGGATACAAGCTGATGCCCGATCAGCTGGAGGCGGCGATCACGCCCAAGACCAAGTGGCTGATCTTCAATTCGCCGTCGAACCCCACAGGCGCTGGCTATTCGCGCGACGAGCTGAAGGCTCTGACAGACGTGCTGCTGCGGCATCCCCATGTCTGGGTGATGACCGATGACATGTACGAGCACCTGGTGTTCGACGGGTTCGAATTCTGCACGCCGGCGCAGGTGGAGCCCGCGCTTTACGACCGGACGCTGACCTGCAACGGGGTGTCGAAGGCCTATGCGATGACCGGCTGGCGGATCGGCTATGCCGGCGGGCCGGAGGCGCTGATCGCGGCGATGCGCAAGGTGCAGTCGCAGTCGACCTCGAACCCCTGCACGATCAGCCAGTGGGCGGCGGTCGAGGCGCTGACCGGGCCGCAGGACTTTCTGGCCGAAAACAACAAGGTGTTCCAGCGCCGCCGAGACCTGGTCGTCGGCCTGCTGAACGAGGCCCCGGGCGTCACCTGCCCGGTGCCCGAGGGCGCGTTCTACGTCTACCCCTCGATCGCGGGCTGCATCGGCAAGACCTCGGCCGGGGGCACGCTGATCGACAACGACGAGGCCTTCGCCACCGCGCTGTTGGAGGAGACCGGGGTCGCCGTGGTGTTCGGCGCGGCATTCGGGCTTTCGCCCAATTTCCGCGTCAGTTACGCTACATCCGACGACGCCCTGTCCGAAGCCTGCGGGCGGATCGGGCGTTTCTGTGCGGGTCTGAATTAAGGTTAGGCATGTCGGCGGAGCTACCGGAATACTATTTCAGGGTGCGCGAGAACGGCGCATTCGTGTTCCGCGTGGACACCGAGAACCGCCAGCGCCGCATCGAGATGGACCAGATCGCGGTGGTCAACATCAAGAACGGCCAGGTCAAGGCGCATGGCGAGCGCGAG
>JAHELH010000053.1 GCA_024644285.1 Paracoccaceae bacterium
GTTTCTCTACTGGCACATGAACTGGCACACCGAGCACCACATGTACGCGGGCATCCCCTGCTACAACTTGCGCGCCCTGCACCAAGAGGTGAAGGACGACATGCCCGAACCGCGCACGCTTGTCGGCGCGTGGCGCGAAATGCTCGAGATCTGGGAAAGGCAGAAAACCGAACCCGATTACCAGTTCGACACTCCGCTGCCGCCGACCGCGCGCACCGAGCGCCGCCGGCAGGCCAGCCGCGACGAGGCGTCTATCGGCGACCTCGCGCCGAAGGGGCTGGCCTGAGGAACCGGGGGATGCGGTTCAGCCGCCGAACTTCCTGGAAAAGAAATCCACCTGCTCGGGCACCAGTGTCTCGCCGCGCCCGGCCTCGACGGCCTCGATCAGCGCCCGGCGCGCGCAGGCCGACATGATGCTGTCGACCCCGGCATCCTCGGCCATCTTGGCGTAATAGCCCACGTCCTTGGCCCCGTTCTTGACCGAGAAGGCCAGCTGCATCGGATCGCCGTCGACGGCGTAGGCCTTGACGAAATCCATCATGCCCGAACGCAGCGGCCCGGCCGCCATCACGTCATAGACGTTTTGCCGGGGCACACCCATCCGGTCGGCCATCGCAAAGGCCTCGGCCATGGCGTTGGCCGTGGTCATCGCGAAGAAATTGTTGATCAGCTTGATCGTGTGCCCCGCGCCCAGATCGCCCAGGTGGAACACGTTCTCGCCAAGGTCTTCGAGCACCGGCCTGACCTTGTCGAAAGCCGCCTTGTCGCCCGCCCCCATGATGTTCAGCTTGCCCTCGGCGGCATGACTCGGCGTGCGCCCAAGTGGTGCGTCCAGGTAGGTGCCGCCGGCCGCCGCCATCTCTTTGCCCAAGGCGCGCGTGCTGTCCGGCAGCGATGTGCCGAAATCGATCACCACCGCCCCGTCGCGCAGCCCGGCGATCACCCCGTCCGGCCCCCGCATCCGGCTTTCGACCTGCTCCGACGTGCCCATGCACAGCATCACGATATCGCTGGCCCGCGCCACGTCGCGCGCCGTGCCGACCTCGACCGCGCCGCGCGCAACCGCCTTTTCCACAGCGTCACGCGACCGGTGCGCCAGCACCGTCAGGCCATAGCCCAGATCCTGAAGCCGCCCGACCATGGCCGCGCCCATCAGGCCCAGCCCGATAAATCCGATTGCCGGCTTAGCCATCCCGTCTCTCCTCGATCAGCTTTTCCAAATCCTGCGCCGCCGCGTCGAACCTTTCGGCAAGCATCGGCGCGGCGTCGCGGCAAACCTCCACCACGGCGCGGCTGGTGGCAAGGTAGCCTGCCAGAAACGCCACCGTGTCGCCGCTGGTCCCGCGCGCCAGACTGCGCACGTTCGACCACTGGTCCGCGATCTTGACCGTCTTCGCCTCGGCCGAGGCATCTTCGAATTCGTCGCGCTGGCGCGCCTTGCGTTCCAGCGTGTCGAGTGCTTCCCATTCCGGTCGGTCGGTGAGCTCGCCGACGATGCCCGAGACCCGCCGGCCGAACATGCGGGTCAGGTCGCTCAAGCTGACCGCGCTGTCCTCCACCACGTCGTGCAGCCATGCGGCGCAGAGAACGTCCTCGTCGCCGGTGACCTGCGCCACTGCTTCGGCCACTTCGCGGGGATGGGCGATGTAGGGCCCGCCGCCGCGCCTCGTCTGGCCGCGATGCGCCCGCTCCGCCAGTTCGACTGCGCGGGCGACAGCGGCTCCCGGCGGCGACGTCACGACATTGCCAGCAGCGCCGCGCCCGCCGCGATCAGCCCGACCCCGACCCAGCCCAGCGGCGGCAGTTGCTCGCCCAGCACCAGCGCCGCGATCAGGGCGACAAAGACCACGCTCAGCTTGTCGATGGGCGCCACGCGCGACGCCTCACCCAGCTTCAGCGCCCGGAAATAGCACAGCCACGACGCCCCGGTGGCAAAGCCGGAGGCGACCAGCCAGCCCAGGCTCGCGACCGGCACGTCGCCGGCGCCGCCCAGCTTGCCGCGCAGCGCCACGATGCCGAAGACCAGGCCCAGGATCACCACGGTCCGCACCAGCGTCGCAACGTCAGAGTCTACCTGCTCGGTTCCCAGCTTGGCGAGCACGGCCGTCAGCGCCGCGAAGACGGCCGACAGCAGCGCCCAGAAAAGCCAGGACTGCGAAAGACCGCTCACGTCGCCACGTCGTAAATCGAAAACCCCCGGTTCCTGAGCCCCTTCTGGATCTCGTAGATCGAGCCGCGGCCCTCGGGCTGCGGCAGCGGGATGCGCACCGGCACGTCGCGCAGCCGCGGCGTGATGGTCGGTTCACCGCACAGCATCCGCTCGTTGTACTCTTCCAGCGACGCGAACGAGGTCATCGACCCCATCACCGGAAAGGCGTCCGCCGCCATCATCTCGTAGAACAACAGCCGCCGGTCGCGGTCCGAGGTGTTCAGCGCAGAGCCGTGCACCAGCCGCGCATGGTGGATCGAGATCGACCCCGCCGGCCCGGTCAGCGCCACCGCATCTTCCGGCTTCAGCCCGCTCGCCGCCAGGTCCATCGCACCCACGAAGACGCCGTCGGCATGGTGGTCGTGGATTGGTCCCTTGTGGCTGCCGGGAAAGACCATCAGCGGCCCGTTCTCCAACTCCATGTCGTCGATGATCACCGCGACCGCCAGCACGTCGTCGTTGGTATGCGGATAGAAGGCGAAATCCTGGTGCCATTCCACCGCTGCGCCGTAGCCCGCGGATTTCATGTTCAGCTTGGTGGTGTGCAGCCGCAGATCCGGGCCGATCAGGTCGCGGACCGGCGCCAGCACGTGATCGGAGTACATCAGTTCGCGCGCGACGTCGCTGATCGTGTGCGGCAGCTTGATACGCCGGATCCGCGGGGCGTCGGGGGTGTGGCTGTCCTCCAGGTCCAGCCGCGCGTTGCTTTCCGTCATCCCGCGCGCCTCTTCCTCGAAGCGCGCGATCTCGGACCGGATCGCCGCGATGACGTCGCCAGGGATCCGGTGCTGGAGCACCAGATAGCCGTTCTCCTTGTAAAACGCCTGCTGCTCGGCGCTCAGAACGTTGGCCATGATCCCCTCCCTAGTCAGGCTTCAGCGGCGCCAGCCGCGGCAGAACCTCCGCAGGCTCCAGCGCGATCCCGGTATAGGCCGCGAAGCTGCCGATGGCCATGTGCCGGAACAGATCGAACCCCGTCAGACAGTGCAGCCCGGCCTTCGCCGCATCCTGCAGGAACTGCGTCATCGTCGGCGTGTAGACCGCGTCGAACGCCCAAATCCGGCCGGCCAGCAAGGCCGGGTCGAAGGCCGTGCCGGGATATTCCTTCATCCCCAGCGGCGTCGCGTTGACCAGCCCCTGCGCCCTCCGCACGGCTTCAGCCGCGCGGTCGAACGGCACCAGCCTGCCCTTCGGCCCGATCAGCGCGACCAGGCTTTCGGCCACATCGGCGCGCTTGTCCCAGACCGCGACCTCCTCTGCGCCCAGCGCGACGAGCGCCGGGCCCAGCGCGCGCGCCACGCCGCCCGCACCGGCCATCGCGACCCTGCCGGGCGCGGCTTTCATGTTGGCGCGCCAGGCGCCGATGAAGCCGGTGTAGTCGGTGTTGTGCGCCGTCAGAGAGGGCTGGAAGACCAGCGTGTTCGACGCCCCCAGCCCGCGCGACTCCGGCAGCATCGCGCTGCCGGCATAGTCCGCCGCCCGCGCTTTCCAGGGATGCGTCGCCGTCACCCCGGTCCAGCCGGCGGCGCGCAGCCCGTCCACGGTGGCCGCAAAGTCGAAATCGGACCGACCCGCCGTGTCGATCAACTCGAATTCCAGTCTCCAGCCCGCCATGGCGCACATGATCTCCAGCGCCCTCGGCAGGCGCGTGCGGCTGATATGCTCGCCGATCAACCCGGTCTTCAGAACCTTCATGCCGCGGCCTCCAGAGCCGCCTCGATCCGCAGGATCACATCCAGCGTGTGGCGCGCGTCGACCGCATCGATCAGCGGCGCTTCCCGCCCCGCGATCACATCGAGAAAATGATCCAGCTGGCCGGTGAGGGCATCCGTGACCTCGACCCTGTGCGTGGTCGGCGCGACCGCCTGTCCCCAGTCCGCGGCGCCGCCCCAGACGGTCAGGGACGGGAACGAAACCGCGCCGCCGGTGCCGGCGATGAACAGATAATCCTGGCCCGTCGTGCCGATATTGGGGTTCTCCCCGGTGCCGGCCTCGAACCCCCAGGGGCTGAGCCCGGTATCGGCAAAGACCAGCGATGCGGTGCACCCGTTCTGGAACCGCAGCGCGATCGCGCCGTTTTCGACCCGCCCCGCGCGCCGCACCGGCTGTGCGCCCAGGGCGGCCACCGCCTCGACCTCGCCCAGCAGAAAGCGCAGCAGGTCGACCTCGTGCACCATGTTGATCCGCACCGGCGATCCGTCCGGTCCCGCGCGCCAGGGCACCTGGAAATACGGATCGGGTTTCTTCATCGCCCAGATCGCCGTCGCCGCGACCGGGCGTCCGATCGCGCCGGCGCCGATAATGTCCCGCAGCGCGCGGACCGAGCCGTGATAGCGTCGGTGATGCCCGGTCAGCACCGGCAGTCCAGCGGCCGCGGACGCCGCCACGATGCGGTCGGCGCCGGCGCTGTCGCTGGCGATGGGCTTTTCCACCAGGCAGGGCCAGCCCCGCGCCAAGGCCGCCTCGGCGTGATCGGCGTGCAGCGCGGATGGCGTGGCCAGGATGATGCCGTCCAGTGCCACGTCGATCTCCGCGATGTCGGCGAAGCCCGGCGCGTCAAAGGCAGCGCGGCGCTCGGCCATCGGATCGACCGTCGCGGCCAGCCTTGCCGAGGGATGCGCCAGAACGGCGGCCGCATGGCGCGCGCCGACGAGTCCCAGCCCGGCGACCGCCAGGCGTGTCAAGACCCCGCCCGCCATGGGGCGCGCAAGAATTTTCGAAAATTCTTGCCAAAATTCTTACAAGAATTTTGCCCCGCGCCCGGCCCCGGCCCGTCCGTCACATCACCGCCCCGATCTGCCAGGGTACGAATTCGTAATCGCCGAGGCCCTGCGCCTCGCTCTTGGACGCCTCGCCCGACGCCACCCGCAGGATCAACTCGTAGATCTCCCGCCCCTTGGCCTCTAGGCTCGCGCCCGCCGTCAGCATCTCGCCGGCATTGACGTCCATGTCCTCGGTCATCCGACCATACATCTCGGAATTCGTCGCCACCTTGATGGTCGGCGCCGGTTTCGAACCGAAAGCCGATCCCCGCCCGGTGGTGAACACCACCAAGTTGCATCCGCCGGCGATCTGGCCCGTCACGCTGGCCGGATCGTAGCCCGGCGAATCCATGAAGCAGAAGCCCTTCGCCGTCACCGGCTCGGCGTATTTATAGACCCCCATCAGCGGCGAGGTGCCGCCCTTGGCGGCCGCGCCCAGCGATTTCTCCAGGATTGTGGTCAGCCCGCCCTTCTTGTTGCCAGGGCTGGGATTGTTGTCCATCGACCCCTTGTTGCGCGCGGTGTAATCCTTCCACCACTCCACCAGGCCGATCAGCCTTTCGCCCACCTTGTGGTCGGCGGCACGGCGGGTCAGCAGGTGCTCGGCGCCGTAGATCTCCGGCGTCTCGGCCAGCACCCCGGTGCCGCCCTGCGCGGTCAGCAGGTCACAGGCATAGCCCAGCGCCGGGTTCGCGGTGACGCCGGACCAGGCGTCCGAGCCGCCGCATTGCAGGGCGACCATCAGTTCCGAGGCCGGGCAGGGTTCGCGCCGCGCCCGATTGGCAATGGGCAGCATCGCCTCGATCTTGGC
The DNA here is from genome assembly GCA_024644285.1 of Paracoccaceae bacterium. GTDB lineage: Bacteria > Pseudomonadota > Alphaproteobacteria > Rhodobacterales > Rhodobacteraceae > JAHELH01. Next base: position 5,783 of record JAHELH010000053.1, read on the forward strand.
GATCCCCGCCTCGATGGTGCGCCGCAGACCGGCCACGCCCTGGATGTTCATGACCTGAAAGGTCTCGGACTGCTTCAGCCCATAGGCTTCCAGCAGCCAGTCGATCTGGTTCATCTCGCAGCCCAGCCCGACCATCAGCACGCCGGCATGATTGGGATGCCGTGCATAGCCCCACATCACCCGCTGCAGCGCCTCGAACCCCTCGCCGTCGCCGGCCATGCCGCAGCCGGTGCCATGCACGAAGGCGCAGACCCCGTCGACATTGGGGTACGCGGCCAGCCGCTCGGGCGTGAAGTGATCGGCAATGCGCCGCGCCGCGGTGGCCGAGCAGTTCACCGATGTCACGATGGCGATGTAATTGCGCGTGCCCACCCGGCCGCCGTCGCGGCGGTAGCCCATGAAGGTGTCGCGCTTGCCCTCGGGAACCATGTCGACCGGCCGCAGGTCGGTTCCGAACTCGTAGGCCACCTCGGTGGCGCGGAAGTCGAGGTTGTGGGTGTGCACGTGGTCGCCCGGCGCGATGTGCTCATGCGCCAGCCCGATGAACTGGGCGTATTTGCGCACCTCCTCGCCTTTCCGGATCGCCCGCGTGGCGATCTTGTGGCCCGAGGGGATCAGGCCGGTGGTGGTTGCCCCTTCGATCTGCTGCCCGGCCTGTAGCGCACGGGCAGCGATGACCACGTTGTCGGACGGATCGAGGCGAACGAAGTCCATGATTTCGGCTTTCTGAAGGCAGGGTCTCAGCCCATCTTGATCATACATCAGGCGGGGTCAAACCCCAAGCCTGCAGGGGCGCCAGGCAGGCCCACCGGGGCAGCGCGGGGCAGTCCGCCAGGGCGACAAGGCAGCGCGCGGGACGCGGGCGGGTGGGCGGGGCGGCCCGCGCGCTGCCGCCCCCGGACTATTTCAGCAGAACCTCGACAATCGGCGGCCAGATCAGCAGCACGGACAGCGCCATGATCTGGATGCAGATGAACGGCAGGAAGCCCTTGAAGATGTCGGTCAGCGAGATATGCGGCGGCGCCACCGATTTCAGGTAGAACGCCGCCGGACCAAAGGGCGGCGACAGGAAGCTGACCTGCATGTTCATGCAGAACAGCACCCCGAACCACACCGACAGGTACTTCGGCTGCAGCTCGCCGAACAGGCCGATCTCCTCGATCGGCAGGCGCTGCACGATGGGCAGGAACACCGGGATGATCAGCAGCACGATGCCGACCCAGTCCATGAACGCCCCCATGAACAGCAGGATCAGCATCATCATCAGCAGGATGCCCATGGTCGGCAGGTCCGAGCCGATGATCAGGTTGGCGACATAGGTCGGCCCGCCGGCGATAGTATAGGCCCCGGCCAGCGCGGCCGCGCCGATGGTCACCCAGATGATCGTGCCGGTCGATTTCATCGTCCGCATCAGGCTGTCCCAGACCAGCGCGAAGGAGGCCTCGCCGCGCAGAAGCGCGATCACGAAGACCGCCACCGCGCCCATGCCGGCCGCTTCGGTGATCCCGGTGATGCCGCCATAGATCGACCCCAGAACCACCCCGATCACCACGATGGGCGGCACCAGCCCCTTGCCCATGCGCCAGCCCGTTGCCGTCCGCCCCCGGCCGAAGACGAAGAACGCCAGCAGCAGCGACACCACCACGATGCCGCCGAACCACGGGACGTAATCCGGCGTGCCCCAGAAAATATCGTCGACATTCTCGCGCGCCACGTTCTGGCCGCTCAGCGTGAAGAACAGCGCGCGCAGGAACAGGATCGTCGAAAAGCCAGCGAGCAGCACGTTGAGGAAGGCGAGGAACAGCTTGCCCTTTTCGCGCCCCGCCGGCTCTCCGGGCACCGGGTCGGGCAGCGGCGCCAGGCTCGGGGTAATCTGGGTGCGGATGATGATGTAGATGATGATGAAGCTCGCCAGCATGAAGCCGGGCACGAAAGCCGCGGTGAACAGGGCTTTGATCGAGGTTTCCGTGATCAGCCCGTAGATGATCAGCACGATCGAGGGCGGGATCATCGTCCCCAGCGACCCGCTGGCGCAGATCGTGCCGATGGCGAGGTTCTGGTTGTAGCCCAGCCGCAGCATCTGCGGCAGCGCGATCAGGCCCAGCAGCACCACCTCGCCGCCGATGATGCCAGACATCGCCGCCATGATCACGGCCATGATCGAGGTCACCACGGCGATGCCGCCGCGCAGCCCGCTCATCCAGACGTTCAGCGACGAATACATCGACTTGGCGATGCCCGACCGCTCCAGCAGCGCGGCCATGAAAATGAAGAGCGGGATGGATATCAGCACGTAATCCGTGAGCAGACCGTATATCTTCTGGGCCAGGATGTTCAGCGGCCCCGACCCCGGCCGCCCGGTCAGGATGCCGTCGCCGAAAGCCAGCGGGTTCATCAGCAGGCCGGGCTCGAACTTCATCACCAGCACCAGCACCGCCAGGATGGCCGAGGCCATGCCCAGCGGCATGCCGATGGCCAAGAGCACCAGCAGGCTGAGCATCAGGACAAGAGAGATCGTTCCGATGTCCATCAGTGGTCCGCCTTCTTCTGGTCGCCCTGGATCGCGCCGCGGGTGACGTCCATGTCGCCGACGCCCTCGTCGCCGACCATCTCGCGCAGAATGCGCAGCTCTTCCTCGTCGATGTCATCGGCGGCGGTGTGGATCACCGGCTCGGCGTTCCAGTCCGAAACCAGGTTGATGACCGCCTGAATGGCGACAAGCGCCACCACGAACAGGATCATCGGCTTCAGCGTCGCGGGGATCGGTGGGTCGAAGGCGGTGCCGAAGGTCTCCCACCGGTGCAGCTTGCTCAGCGCCTCGCCATAGCCGCCGTAGATCAGGAAGAATGCGAAGGCGAGGATCAGCAAGGTCGAGATGCAGTCGAACAGACGCTGCAGCCAGCGCGGGCAGATGTCATACAGAAGGAAGATGCGGATGTGGCTGCGTTGCTGCATGGCGTAGAGCCCGGCGCAAAGAAACACGAACCCTGCCAACCACAGCGACAGTTCGTTGGCCCAGAGCGTCGGCGCCTCGAAGACATAGCGCAGGATCACCTCGTAGATCATCACGACGACCAGCAGCACGATCAGCATCATCGTCACCCGCCCGATGAAGACCGACAACTTGTCCATCGCGCGCCAGCTCTCATACTCCATCGCCGCCCGATTCACCGAGCGGATGCCGAAAAAGCCGAAGACCGGAATACCGATCAACGCCAGCCAGTCGATCCAGTCGGACTCGCCGCCAAATGGCCCGCCCAAGCCCGGGGTCACGTCGTTGCGCCTGTGCAGGCCGCGCAGGTTGTCAGCCTGGCTTCCGTCGGGGGGGATGAAATCCAGGATGAAGGCTGGAAAATGCCAGACCAGCCATCCCGCGCACAGGATGAAAAGAAAGGGTATCAGCCACTCGACCGTATTGACGGACTTTTCGTGCATGTCCCCTCCCCCTGCCCGGTTTCGGGCCGCGCGCTTGGTCGTTATCTCTGGAAGGAGCCGGATCCCGCCATTACGGGATCCGGCGGAGCGTCATATCAGCCTATTCGGCGACAAGGCCCAGCTGCTTGAGATAGGTCATGTGGCTCGCAACCAGAGCCTCGGCTTCCGGCGTCGTGGCGAATTCGGGCCAGGTCGCCTGCGCCGCGGCGCGGAAGGCGGACAGATCCTCGGGCGACCATTCGTAAAGCGTCACACCCTGCTCGCGCAGCGTGGCGGCGGCTTCGGCATTGGCCTTCTCGAAGGTCAGCGCGGTCTGCAGCGCCAGCTTCTGCATCGCGGTATCCATGATGCGGCGATGATGCTCGGGCATCGCGTCCCAGACCGTCTTGTTGCAGGCCAGGTGGTCCGACGGCATCGAGTGGAAGCCGGGGAAATTGGCGTGCTTGGCGATGTCGTAAAGACCCAGGCCCTGGTTGTTGGCCAGTCCCGACGCATCGGCGCCGTCGATGATGCCGGTTTCCAGAGCGGTGAAGATCTCGGTGAAGTCCATCACGATGGGCGAGGCGCCCAGCTTCTCGAAGATCTTGGTCTCCATGCCCGGGGGCGAGCGGAACTTCCAGTTCTTCAGGTCGTCCGGCCCGGCGATCGGCTTGGTCGAGGCAAAGCTTTCCTGGCCATAGACCCACCAGCCGATCAGCTGCATGTCGTACTTGTTGTATAGCTCCTGCGCTGCGGCAAGCCCGTCACCGTAATACAGCCAGCTCAGCTGCTGATAGGGGGTGGAATAGCCGCCCATGATGTCGCCGACGAACTGGAAGGCGGGGTTCTTGCCGGTCTGGTAGGCGCCGCCGGTCATGTCGCAGTCAAGGATCCCCGTCGCGGCGGCGTCGAAGGTCTCGACCGACTTCACGACCGAGGACGAGAAGAAGGGCTCGATCGTGATCTCGCCGTTCGACATCACCTGTACGTCGTCAAAAAATTGCTGGGCCAGTTTGCCCGACACGGTTTCCGGCGCATAGTGCGTCTGAATGCGCAAGTTGGTTTGCGCAAAAGCTCCGCCCGCGGCGACCGCCGCCACACCGGCGGCAAGCGCCGCAGTTTTCAGAAATGTCATAGAGTCCTCCCAGACGTTTGTGTTCATTGCGCGCGCCGATGGTTCTTCCCGCCTGACGCTGCGTCCGACAAGCGTATCAACTGCCCGTTCATCTGCCAACATAAAACCGGAATGGCCGAAATTTCGAAATTTCTTCCCTGTTTCAAAATTTCAGATATGCTTGCCGATGCTGCAAAAAGGGGGCGAAGCTGAAGATCCAGACCTCGGATATCTACCGCGACCTGCATCTCAAGCTGACGACAGGCGCCATCCCGCAAGGCGAGAAGCTGATGCCCGAGCCCTTGCGCGCGCAATACGGCTGTTCTGCCAACACCCTGCGCGAAGTCCTTCTTCGCCTGTCTTCCGTGGGGCTCGTGGTGTTCGAGGAACAGCGCGGATTCCGCGCCCCGCCGCGAAGCGCCCAGCGCATTCACGACCTGACGACGTTCCGCATCCTGCTGGAGCAGGAAGGCGCCGCGCTGTCGATTCGCATGGGCGGGATCGCATGGGAAGCACAGCTTTCGGCGGCGCATCACAAGCTCGGCCATATCGAGGCGCAAATCGCCCGCAGCGGTGACGTCCG
>JAHELH010000333.1 GCA_024644285.1 Paracoccaceae bacterium
TCCGCCTTGTTCGGGTCGATCAGGTACAGCTCCGCCCCCAGCCAGTAGACTAGCATCAAAAGCGCCGCGCCGCTGAGCCAGGTGGCATAGCTTTCCCATTTGAACCAGACCAGGTGGTCCGGCATCTGCTTCGGTGCCACCAGGTATTTCTGGATGTGATAGAAGCCGCCGCCATGCACCTGCCATTCCTCGCCATCGGCGCCCGAAGCCAGGTTGCGGTCGCGCCACAACCCCAGGTCGAGCGCGATGAAGTAGAAGGACGAGCCGATCCAGGCGATCGCGGTGATCACGTGCAGCCAGCGCACGGCGAACTCCGCCCACGACCCCAGTATCGCCAGATCATACATCGGATCACCCCCATCGGCTTGATTTTCGGCACTGTATCCCGGCGCCAGTTTTCGCTCTATCCTGCAAATGCCTAGGGACCTTCAACGATTCGAGAATAATCGCCATGTCCTACGTGAAGACGTTGAAGATCTTCGTCCGGGTCTACGAGCTGGGCAGCATGAGCGCCGCGGCCCGCGACCAGCGTTCCTCGCCCGCCGTCGCGTCCAGCCGCATCGCCGAGCTGGAGAAATCGCTGGGCGTGCGGCTGTTCAACCGCACCACCCGCGTGCTGCACCCGACCGAGGCGGGGACGATCTTCTACAACGGGGCGCGCCGGATCCTGCAGACCATCGAAGAGGCCGAGGCCGAGGTGATGGAGGCCGCCTCCAGCCCGCGCGGCACCGTCTTCGTCGCCGCGCCGCTCGGAATCGGGCGGCGCTTCGTCGCGCCGGCGGTGCCGGAATTCAAGGACGCCTATCCCAATATCGACGTCCGCCTGCGGATGTCCGACCGCAGCGTCGACGTCACCGCGGAAGGCCTCGACATGGCCTTCCACCTCGGGCTTCTGGAAGACAGCGACCTGAAGGTCCGGGTCATCGCGCAATGCCCGCGCATCCTGTGCGCCGCGCCCGCCTATGTCGCGCGGCGCGGCATGCCCGCCGACGGCGATGCGCTGATCGCCGACAAGCATGACTGCCTGAACCTGCGCTTCCCCGGCGCGCGAGAGTTCCAGTGGACGCTTCAGACGCCCGGCGGTCCGAGGAAATTCGAGGTCGCCGGCCCGTTCGAATCCGACGACGGCGACGTGCTGACCGCCTGGGCGCTCGACGGCCGCGGCATCGTGATGAAGCCGGTCTTCGAAGTGGCCGAGCACCTGGTCTCCGGCGCGCTGGTCCCGGTGGCGCGCGCCACGCCGCCGGTGCCGACGCAATTGTCCTGCCTGTCGTCGCACCGCACCGGCAACGACCCCAAGTCGCGCCTGTTCGTCGAGTTCATGGCCAGCCGCATCGCCCGCGACCTGGCCGCGCAAGAGGAGCTCTGGAAGGTTCACGCGGCCGGCTGACGCGTGATCAATCGCCGTCCCGGCCGGCGTCGGGGTCGAAGGCCACCAGGAACTGGTGCGCAAGGTACAGGCCCGCCGCCCCGAACAGGGCCGCCCAGACGAGGTTGCCGCCCGCAAGCTCGAACAGGGCCCATCCGCAGGTCAGGGCGACGATCGCGAGCCGCAGCCACAGCGGCCGGAACAGCGGGTGCTGCACGTCGAAGGCCTTTCGCCACCCCCCGGCCATCTCAGGCCTCGTTGGTGTCGGGATAGGCGCCCACCACCTGCTGGTCGAAATCGATGATCGACCCGGTCACCACGCCCGATTGCGGCCCCAGCAGGAACGCCGTCTGCCAGGCCACGTCCTCTGGCTTGACCAGCTTGCCGAACGGCATGTTGGCCTCGGCCTCGGCCAGCCAGCCCTCCTTGCGGCCGTGCCATTTCTTCTGCGTGGCATCCTCGCCCGGCGTGTCCATCCAGCCGACATTGATGCCGTTCACCCGGATCCGGTGCCGGGCCAGCGTGTTGGCGGCGTTCTTTGTGACGTTCAGCAGCGCCGCCTTCGAGGCGGCATAGGGCGCCAGGAACGGCAGCCCGCAATGCACCACGATCGACAGGATGTTCACCGCCGCACCGGCATGCCCGTGCGAGATGCAGTGATTGGCAAAGCCCTGCAGGGCGAAGAACGGCGCCTTGGCGTTGACGTCGAAGATCGTGTCCCAAAGTACGGGCGTGGTATCGAGGATCGAGCCGCGATCGGTGCTGGCCGCGCAGTTGACCAGGGCGTTCAGCTTGCCGATCCGGTCGACCGCCGCCGGCACCATCGCCTGGACCTTGTCGATGTCGGCCAGATCCAGCGTCAGAACGTGAACGTCCACCCCCGCATCGGCCAACTCGACCGCCGCCGCGTCGCCCTGGTGCGGATCGAGCGCGGTGATCACCAGGTGCCGGCACCCCTCGGCCACCAGCCGCCGGGCAATGGCCAGTCCCAACCCCTGGCTGCCGCCGGTTACCAGTGCGTAGGTGTTCTCGTGCGGACCCATGCCTGCGCTCTCCGGTTGCATGTGACCCGCACTCTGCCGCCCCCGCCGCCGACCGGCAAGCCCTCGCCGACCCGGTCGGCGCCAGACTCTTCACAAAATTTCGACCCGAATCCTCGACGAGGATGTGCCTCTGCCGGCCCCCTACCCCCCGCGCAAGGCGGCCGTCGCCGCCGTATCCACCGTACCATCCGGCGTCAGCACCACCCCGAACAGCTGCCGCACCGCCTCCGCGGTGTAATACCCCAGCCGCACGTCCTCGCGCACCGCCTCCGCATCCCGCTCGAATGCCTCGCCGTAGCCTCCGCCCCCCGGTGTGCGCACATGCACCCGGTCGCCCG
>JAHELH010000054.1 GCA_024644285.1 Paracoccaceae bacterium
TGAACAGATTATCAAGATTGGCCGGCGGCGCGATGAGCGTGGCGATTGCGGCAGCTTTGGCGACCGGCGTCAACGCCCAGGCCGGACCCGGTGCATCGGTCGAATGGAGCGTCGGGCCGGGCGCAACCCCCATCGTGTTCTTCGATTCCCCGCCGGGATACGACAGGCATTACCGGGTGTGCTTCAAGAAGGCTCCGGACACCACATCGGTCGAAGTCGTGCTTGCGGACCGTGCAATCAAGATCACCAATGAAGACTGCGTCGACGTGATCTCGAACAAGATCTCGATCCGGATGCTCGCCGGATCCGAGCCGGCAACCGGAATCTTCTACCTGGTCCAGTAAACCGGGTCGCGTTTGCCGGACATGAAGCGGAGTGTGCCGGCGGTGACGGCGGCGCACCCGGCGGCATTGCATGCTGCATGACGCACCGAATCGTGCACACCCATTCTTCCGGGTAAGTGCCTCGAGCGTACGCCGGCATGGGCAGATGGCAGAGAGAGGGTCCGAAAAGTTCTCCATTTAGAAAATTGATATTAAACGGTAAAATTAATCAAATTCCATATCGTACCATAATAAACACCACACGTTGCAGTTGGGTTCAGCTGAAACCCGACGAAATCGGCCCAGACCGGCCTTTCGCCTCGCTCCCCGACGCCGCGCTGCAGCTTTCGCATTGTTGCCGTTCATGCAACACGCAGCATTTCCATCAGGGCAATTACTGGGTCGCGGACAAAGTGAGCTTTCGCTGAACGTGCGACGAGATTGGTATTAACCCTCAGGTCCCAGCAGAGTGGGCGGGGAATGGTATTACGCTGCGATCCATTCCAGAGTCCGTTCAGGGAAGATCTTCCGGCTACCGAACAGTAGCACCCAAAACCTACAATTCTCAGTAACTCACTAGAGTAGCGCCGATTATTACGAAACCTGCCCCTAACCATTCACTAATTGTAAGTCCTTCTCCAACATAGAGTGCGAATCCCAATATCAACAAAGTTTCTGTGGCGATGATAGCAATGTAAGCTAGACCCAGTTCAACTTTTCGCAGGAGCGTTATTTCTGCGAACACTGTGGCAATCAGAATTGTTGCCAAAACCGCCGGCAAGAGAACATCCACCCGTTCTGATAGGATTTTCATGAGGATTGTGGCCAGCCCGTAGCCGAGCGCAGCAACAATCGTCAACAATGTCTTTTCATCTAGTAACAAATGCATATGTAAATCCTCGCATTTCTCAAATAGCGTTCGAAGCCGGGACGACTATGCCCTTGGGTAAGCGTGTCGGGATATGTCGATGTAGGCAACATATCTTGCTGCGCTTTTTCAGATTGGAATTCCCCGATCCGGGCCCCAACTTACCGTGGCTATGGGCTGTGATGTATGTGACGGCTGCCATTCGCAATTGAGCATTCGCACGATTTCGGAGATCGCTGATTTGTATTCGGCCTGTGTGTCGGCTCGGGCGCCGTGGCCGTGATGGGTTTACGCACGCACCGTGGTCTCATTAGCCGCAAGCTCCTTGATGACCATCAGAGCCCTCAGACTTTGGTGGCGTATTTCGCCGTTCCATGCTTTGCTCTTTCGCGAACTCCTTTTGGACCATGGAAGTCGTTAGATCGCTTCCATGGGTTCGTCTCTCGTTGCGTCGAACCGGGTGCCGTGGTGCAGAATGCTCTATGCAATTCGGGCGAGCTTGTTTGTCAACGCCAGGCACTCGCTGCCTGAAGGGACTTCCCGGCGCAGCTTGCACGGAAATCCTCGCGCCGGGCGCCGCTGAGGCGGCGCGAGGCCCTATTGGATCGCCATAGAGCCCATATCCCGCCAGCCTGCCAAAAAAAAAACGGATCGCACAGCCTGAACACCCATAGGGCCCGCCGTTTCCACACAGCCTCAACCCAAAGAAGACCAAGAGAACCCTTGCTGACTGCACGGCGCTGAAATTCTGGCGTGGCGACGCCAAAAATATCGGCGCTGTACCGTTGCACGGATAGCGGCCATTCATGCGAGCTGCAGGAAAACAAGAGACGGCAATGGCTTGGTCGCGGGGGCATTGCAGGCAATACCGAGGATTGCTCGAACCTTTGACTAGGTTCTCGGTCGGCCATTGGCAGCGGCAAACCGGCCGCCGTCGCCCCAATCACCAGAAGGTCGCGTCGAACCTGGATGGGGCGAGACTGAGGCGAATTCCCGGATTGTGCAGGATTTGAGAACAATTCATCCAAATTATAACCATTTTCCGTCCAATTGCGATCTTAAGCATTCATTATCAATTGATTTGGCAGAGCAAAGTTCCAGAATGGACCTTCAGGATGACGACCCTTAGCTTCTATGCGCGCGGCGACGCTTCGACGGCCAACAACCCGTCACTCAACGTGGAGTCCAAGACGCAACAGCCAACGGTCCTGATCACGTTCAACAGCGGCGCCTCCGGCGACATCATTTTGGACGGCAGTGGCGGCGTCGACCCGGACACGACTGTGACCATTGACGGTACGACCTACGACTTCACTCTGGAAATGACCGGCGATTTGCCTCTCAACAATGGTAAGGTGCCTGATGCGCTCGAAGGAAAGCAAGTTACGGTTATCTCGGTCGATGGCGGAGAGAGGGGGATTCGAACCCCCGGAGGGCTTTCACCCTCAACGGTTTTCAAGACCGCCGCATTCGACCACTCTGCCACCTCTCCGTAGCGCCTGATTAGCCGCACCCTACCGCACGATTCAACCCATCTTTACAAGGCGCTCCAGCCGAAACCCGCGCAATGCCGTTCCGAGTCTTCCCTTGCGGGCCCGGATTGGGTAGAGTTCGGCATCGGATGCGGTCCCGCATCGGGTATCGAGCAAGCAGAGAGCGCGCGGCAATGTCCGGGCGAAGGGGGCATGGCATGGCAAGATGGCGCGTGGGGCAAATCGCCCTGGTGCTTAGCGGGACGATGGCGTTGACCGCTTGTGAAGACGGCAAGGACTTCAGTCTTTTCCAGAAAAAGGGCGAGATCGAAACGGCGGACCGCGCCGCCAATCCGACAAGTTCGGTGAAGCTGGTCGAGCGCGACGTCGAGGCGCCGGAAGTGTTCCAAGCGTCCGATCAGGGCCTGTGGGACGGCCGCCCCTCGTTGGGCGGGGTCTGGATCGCCCATCCCGACGTGCAGGATCCCGAGCGGGTGATCATCCGCAACGAGGATAACGGAAAATTCGTCATCGGCGCGCTGTTCCGGCGCGAGCGCGACAATCCCGGGCCGAGGCTGCAGGTCAGTTCCGACGCCGCCGCCGCGCTGGGCATGCTGGCCGGAGCGCCGGGGAAACTGAACGTCACCGCCCTGCGTCGCGCCGAGGTGCCAATCGCCGAAGAGGTGGATGTCGGCGCCGCGGCGCTGCCGGCGCCGGCAGAGGTCGAGACCGCTTCGCTGGATCCGATCGCCGCGGCCTCCGCGGCGCTGGACGAGGCGGAAGCGGCGGAAACGACGTCCAGCCCCGCGCCCGCCGCCGCGCCGCGCCCGCCCGCCGCACCGGCGGCAGCCGCCGCCACAGCCGTGGCCACGGCGCCGGCCAAGCCCGCCGGACCCGCGGGTCTGTTGAGGCTTTCGAAGCCCTATATCCAGATCGGGATGTTCGGCGTCGAGGAGAATGCCGAACGCGCCGAGTCCGCGATGCGCAAGGCCGGCGTGGTGCCGAATGTCGACAAGACCAGCAGCGATGGCAAGGATCTCTGGCGGATCACCGTCGGACCGGTCCAGTCCAGGGCCGAACGCTCTGCGCTGATGAAGACGATCAAGGGGCTGGGCTACAAGGACGCGTATTACGTGGCCAATTGAGGCGGCGCCTCGCGTGAATTTGCGGCGGACATCGGCCAGATCGATTGTGACGCCGAAAATTCTGGTTAAATGTCCCGGCGATGCCGACTAGCCTGCCCGCAATACTATCTGGAGGTATGCCGATGCGCCTGCCGCGTTTCCTGGCCGTTCTCATCCTGTCCTGCATCGCCGCCCTGCCCGCCCGCGCCTTCGAAACCATCGCGCAGGCGGCCTATGTGGTCGATGTCGGCACCGCCATCGTGCTGATGGACAAGCAGGCGGACGTGCCGCTGCCGCCGGCCTCGATGTCCAAGCTGATGACGCTGAACATGCTGTTCGAGGCGCTGCGCGACGGGCGGGTCTCGCTCGATACCCGTTTCGGCGTTTCCAGCCGGGCCAAGAGCATGGGCGGCTCGACCATGTTTCTCAACGAACAGGACCGGCCCACGGTGGAAGAACTGATCAAGGGCATCGTCGTCCTGTCCGGCAACGACGCCTGCGTCGTCGTCGCCGAGGGCCTGGCCGGAACCGAGGACGCGTTTGCCAGGCAGATGAACCAGCGCGCCAGGGATCTCGGCATGACCGGCTCGACCTTCGCCAATTCCTCGGGCTGGCCGAGCCCCAACCACCGCATGTCGATGCGCGACCTTGGCATCCTGGCGACGCGGCTGATCACCGAGTTTCCGGAATATTATGGATATTTCGGGATGGAGGAATTCGCCTGGGACGGCCGCGCCCCCACGAACCGTTTCAACCGCAATCCGCTTCTGAAGCTTGGCATCGGCGCCGACGGGCTGAAGACCGGGCACACGTCAGAGGCCGGATACGGGCTGGTCGGGTCCGCGATGCAGGGCAACCGCCGCATCGTCTTCGTGCTGACCGGGATGAATTCCGAGAAGGAGCGCGCCGAGGAATCCGAGCGCATCGTGAACTGGGCGTTCCGTCAGTTCGTGCAGAAGACCGTGGCCGAAAAGGGCACCCGGCTGGCCGAGGCGCCGGTCTGGATGGGCGCAGAGACCAGCGTCGGGCTGGAGGTCGCCGACGACCTCGAACTGCTGATCCCGGCCCTGGAGCAGGGCGACATCGAAGGCGAGATCGTCTATCGATCGCCGCTCGAGGCGCCGATCGTCGCCGGCCAGGACCTGGGCGAACTGGTGATCGCTCTGGAAGGCCTGCCCGTCACCCGCGTGCCGCTGGTCGCCGATCGCGACGTGGCGCGGGGCGGTTTCGTGCCGCGGGTTCGTACCGCCGCCCGCGTCCTGTTCGGCAAGCTGGTCGGAAGCGCGCAAGACGCGCTTTGACGGGAGTGCGGGGACGGTTCTTTTCCTTCGAGGGCATCGACGGCTCCGGCAAGTCGACGCAGGCGCGGCTTCTGGCCGATACTCTGCGCGCCGCCGGCCACGACCCTGTTCTGACGCGCGAGCCCGGCGGCAGCGCCGGCGCCGAAGAGATCCGCCGGCTGCTGGTTGAGGGCGATCCCGACCGCTGGTCGGCGGAAACCGAGATCCTGCTGTTCACCGCCGCGCGCCGCGACCACTTGGAAAAGACCATCCTGCCCGCGTTGAACGCCGGCCGCGTGGTGGTCACCGACCGCTTCGCCGATTCGACGCGCGTCTACCAGGGCGCCACCCGCGGCGATCTGCGCGGCCATGTCGACCGGCTGCATGACGAGATGATCGGCCGCGAGCCGGACCTGACCTTCGTCATCGACATGCAGCCCGGGGCTGCCCTGTCCCGCGGTCTGGCGCGCGCCTCGGGCGAGGACCGGTTCGAGGATTTCGGCATCGCCTTCCAGGAGCGTCTGCGCTCGGGCTTTCTGGCACTGGCCGACGATTTTCCCGACCGCTGCCGCGTCATCGACGGCAACCGGCCGGCGGAAGCGGTTGCGCGCGACATCGCCGAACTGGCACAAGCGTCCCTGTGATCGACGAGACGCCCCCGGAACCCGACCGCGCCCCCGGCGCGCCGCACCCGCGCGAAACCGCCCGGCTGATCGGGCAGGACCGCGCCGAGGCGGCGTTTCTCGACGCCTACACCTCCGGTCACCTGCATCACGCCTGGCTGATCACCGGGCCCGAGGGCGTCGGCAAGGCGACGCTGGCCTGGCGCATCGCGCGGTTCCTGCTGACCGCGCCCGCGGGCGGCGCTGGCGGCCTGTTCGGCGACGAGGCACCCGACCCGGCCAGCCTCGACGTGCCGGACGAGCATCCGGTGGCGCATCGCTTGCGCGCGCTGTCCGAGCCGCGGCTGGCGCTGGTGCGCCGGCCCTGGGACGAAAAGGCCGAGCGCCTGCGCAGCGAGATCACGGTGGCGGAAGTGCGCGCGCTGAAGCATTTCTTCGAGCTGTCCGCCGCCGATGGCGGCCGCCGCGTGGTGATCGTCGATAGCGCCGACGAGCTGAACCGCAACGCCGCCAACGCGCTGTTGAAGCAGCTGGAAGAGCCGCCCAGGGACTCCGTGCTTCTGCTCATCAGCCACCAGCCGGCGCGGCTCTTGCCGACGATCCTCAGCCGCTGCCGCACCCTGCGCTGCCGCGCGCTGGACGCCGGCCAGATGGCCGAGGCGCTGGCGCAGGCCGGCTCTGACCCCGGCCCCGACGCCCCTGCCCTTGCGGCGCTGGCCGGCGGCTCGGTCGGGGCGGCCAAGCGCATTCTGTCGCTCGACGGGCTGGGCATCTACGCCGAACTGGTCGCGCTGTTCTCGGGCCCGCTGGACCGGCCCCGCGCGCTGAAGCTGGCCGACAGCGCGGCGGGCCGCAACGCGGCGAACCGGCTCGACCTGATGCTCGACCTCATCGACCTGTTCCTCGCCCGCCTGGCCCGCGCCGGGGTGGCCGGGCCGACTGACCTGCAGGCCGCCCCGGGCGAGGCGCGCCTGCAGCAGGCGCTGGCCCCCGACGCGGCCGCCGCCAGGGCCTGGGCGTCGCTGGCGCAGGAGCTTGGCGCCCGCGCCCGCCACGGCCGGGCGGTCAACCTTGACCCTGCCGCGCTGATCCTCGATATGGTGCTGAAAATCCATCAAACGGCGGGAAAAGTACCCGCCTGAAGCGCAGTCCGAAAAGCAGGAAACCGGTTTTCGGAGCAGTCTGCGCATTACCGAACCGAAGGCGCTATGTCCCGGCCACCGCAGATCACCGACAGCCATTGTCACCTCGATTTCCCCGATTTCGAAGGCGAGCGCGACGCCGTGGTGGCGCGCGCGCTGGAGGCCGGCGTCACGCGGATGGTCACCATCTGCACGCGGCTCGCCGCCGAGCCGCAGGTGCGCGCCATCGCGGAGGCCTACGACCCCGTCTTCTATGCCGCCGGCACCCACCCGATGAGCGCGGCGAAAGAGCCGCTGGTCTCGGTCGCGGACCTGGTCGAACTGGCCAAGCACCCGAAATTCGTGGGCATCGGCGAAAGCGGGCTCGATTACCACTACACCGCCGAGAGCAAGGACATTCAGCAGGAAAGTCTGCGCATCCACATCGAGGCGGCGCGCCAGACCGGGCTGCCACTGATCATCCACGCCCGCGCCGCCGATGACGACATGGCCCGCATCCTGACCGAGGAACACCGCGCCGGAGCCTTTCCTTGCGTGATGCACTGCTTTTCAAGCGGCAGAAAACTGGCCGAGGCGGCGCTGGGTCTTGGCTTCTACCTGTCGATGCCGGGCATCGCCGCCTTCCCGAAATCGACCGATCTGCGCGCGATCTTCGCCGACGCGCCGATCGACCGCATCCTGGTCGAGACCGACAGCCCCTACCTGGCCCCGCCGCCACATCGCGGCAAGCGCAACGAGCCGGCCTACACGGTGCACACCGCCAAGGTCGGGGCAGAGCTCTTCGGCATGGATTACAAGGACTTCGCCGCGCAGACGCAGGAAAATTTTGAACGCCTGTTCAATAAAGTGACGGTTTACGAGGCCGCCGCCTGATGGCCGAATTGCGGTTCACCATCCTGGGCTGCGGGTCGTCGGGCGGGGTGCCGCGGCTGGGGGGGCACTGGGGCGATTGCGACCCGGAGAACCCCAAGAACACCCGCCGCCGCTGCTCGATGCTGGTCGAGCGCGAGGCCGAGGCCGGCATCACCCGCGTGCTGATCGACACCGCGCCGGATCTGCGGATGCAACTGCTCGACGCCGGCGTCGGCGTGCTCGACGCGGTGGTCTACACCCACGGCCATGCCGACCACGTGCACGGCATCGACGATCTGCGGATGGTCGTCTTCAACACGCGCCGCCGCCTGGATGTCTGGGCCGACGGCGCCACGCAGGACGCGCTCTATTCCCGCTTTGGCTACGCCTTCGTGCAACCCGAGGGCTCGCCCTATCCGCCGATCCTCGACATGCACACGATCAAGGGCGACGTTACCGTCGACGGCGCCGGCGGGCCGGTGGTGCTGCGCCCTTTCAAGGTCGGGCACGGATCGATCGACGCGCTGGGCTTCCGGATCGGCAAACTCGCCTATCTGCCGGACGTGGCCGAGATGACCGAGGCGGCCTGGAAGGCGGTGGAAAATCTCGATTGCTGGGTGCTCGACGCGCTGCGCCGCAAGCCGCACCCGACGCATGCGCATCTGGAGCGGAGCCTCGAATGGATCGCGCAGGCCGCGCCCCGGCGCGCCGTCCTGACCAACATGCATATCGATCTCGACTACGCCACCGTCGACGCCGAGACGCCCGACAATGTCACCCCCGCCTATGACGGCATGGTGATCCGCTACGATGTCTGAGCACCGCCCCGCCCGCATCTTCGGTCATAAAAAGCTCCCGACGGAGGCTCCCGCCGCCGCATCCCGCGCGAAAGCCTGAGATGCAGGCGCTGCTCGACGTCGTCCTGCCGGTCTTTTTGGTCCTCGGCTTCGGCTATCTTGCCGCCTGGCGCGACTGGCTGAGCGATGCCGGCGTCGATGCGCTGATGAAGTTCACCCAGAACTTCGCCATTCCCTGCCTGCTGTTCGCCGCCATCGCGACACTGGACCTGGGACAGAGCTTCGACCCCGCGCTGCTGGGCAGCTTCTATGCCGGGGCGACGGTGGGGTTTCTGGCCGGTCTGTTCGGCGCCCGGCTGATCTTCGGGCGGCCTTGGGAGGACAGCGTCGCCATCGGCTTTGCCACGCTGTTCTCGAACTCGGTGCTCCTGGGCCTGCCGCTGACCGAGCGCGCCTACGGTCCCGACGCTCTCGGCCCGAACTACGCCATCGTCGCGCTGCACGCGCCCTATTGCTACATCCTCGGTTTCATCGCGATGGAACTGGTCCGGGCGCGGGGCGAGGGCCTGCGCGCGGCGGCGCGCGCCATCGGCCGGGCGATCCTGCGGAACGCGCTGATGATCGGCATCGCGCTGGGCTTTTTGGTGAATGTACTGGCGATCCCGGTCCCCGCCGTCGCCTTCGAGGCCGTCGAGATGATGGCCCGGGCCGCGCTGCCGGCCGCCTTGTTCGGCCTCGGCGGCATCCTCTGCCGCTACCGCCCCGAGGGCGACGCCGGCACCATCGCCTGGATCTGCGCGGTGTCGCTGCTTTTGCACCCCGCGCTGGTCTGGATCCTGGGCCAGGCCACGTCGCTTTCGACGGGGCAGATGCGCTCGGCGGTGCTGACCGCGGCGATGGCGCCCGGTGTCAATGCCTATATCTTCGCCAGCATGTACGGCGTGGCCAAGCGGGTGGTCGCGTCTGCGGTGCTGATCGGCACGGCGCTAAGCGTGCTCTCGGCCTGGGCCTGGCTGACGCTGCTGCCGTAGGCGCCGCAATCCACCGCTGGCGGTCCCCGCCCCTACCCCGGCGACATGCCCCGCAGCCGTTCGGAACGCCGGCGCAGCAACTCCACCGTGGTAAGCAGCGCGATCGAGATCCCCACCAGGATCGTCGCCACCGCCAGGATGGTCGGCGAGATCTGCTCGCGCAGGCCGGTGAACATCTGCCAGGGCAGCGTCTTCTGCCCGGCCGAGCCCACGAACAGCACCACCACCACCTCGTCGAACGAGGTGATGAACGCGAAGAGGCCGCCCGAGATCACGCCGGGCAGGATAAGCGGCATCTGCACCTTGAAGAAGGTCCGGACCGGCCCCGCCCCCATGTTGGCAGCCGCCCGCGTCAGCGAACGGTCGAAGCCCACCAGCGTCGCCGTCACGGTGATGATCACGAAGGGAATGCCCAGCACGGCATGCGCCAGGATCACCTTGATGTAGCCGCTGACGTTCTGGCTGATGCCCAGCGTGCCTTCCATCCAGTTGCCGATCATCGAGTAGAAGAAGAACATGCCCGTGGCCGAGATGATCAGCGGCACGATCATCGGCGAGATCAGGATCGCCATGATCGCCCGGCGCCCCGGCACGTGGCTTTGCGAAAGCCCGATGGCGGCCAGCGTGCCCAGCGACACCGAGATCACCGTTGCGATCGGCGCGATGATCAGCGAGTTCTTGAAGCTGCGCTGCCACTCGTTGTTGGTGAAGAAGTCGCGGTAATGCTTCAGCGAATAGCCGTCGGGGTCGAAGCGCAGCATCTCGGGCGTGAAGGTGAAGAAATCCTCGGCGTTGAAGCTCAGCGGCATCACGACCAGGATCGGCGTGATCAGGAAGACGAAGATCGCGCCGCAAATGATCCGAAAGGTGTATTCCCACAGCACCTGTCCACTGGACAGGTAGGGCGGCAGCCTCTCGCGGTAATGCCCGCCCTCCAGCCAGTAGATGTACCAGCCGAAGAACGCGCCGAAGATCACCCCCATCACGAAGCCGGGCACCCCGCCCAGGGCCACGCCCAGCACCACGAACAGCGCGAAGATGCCCCAGCGGCCCTGTTTCTCCTTTTCGTGCAGGAAGGTCATCACGCCCCAGGCCAGCGCCGCCAAGAGCACCGCACCGATCACGACGCCCAGCAAGGGCCGGTTGTTGGCGGTGCCCACCAACAGGCCCACGACGGCGCCGGCGGCGGCCACCATCGGGATGACGAAAGAGGCGGGCTGCTTTTCGACTTCGGTCAGTTGCATCGGCCCTATCCCAGCTTGACGTTGTCGATGCCGACGATCTTGTCGTAGCACCAGTAGAGAAGCAGCACGACCGCCAGCAGGATCGTGCCCAGCGCGGCGGCCAG
>JAHELH010000334.1 GCA_024644285.1 Paracoccaceae bacterium
CTCGCCGCCGCAAAGGGCGTGCGCATCGTCCATAGCGCGCAGCCCGTGGCGGTGCACGGCAACGGCGCGGTGTGCGAGATCGAGTTCGAATACACCGAGGATGGCGCGAACGGCCTGCGCGGCACCGGCGAGACCTTCCGGCTAGCCGCCGACCAGGTGTTCCGCGCCATCGGCCAGCGGCTGGACGGCGTGCCGGACGGACTGGCGCTGGAGGGAGGCAAGATCGCGGTGACCGGCGCCGGCCGCACCTCGGTGCCGGGCGTCTGGGCCGGCGGCGACTGCGCGGTGGGCGGCGACGACCTGACGGTAACGGCGGTCGCCCAGGGCCGCGACGCGGCCGAGGACATGCACGCGAGCCTCTGACGGAGACACCCATGCTGACACGCATCGCGTTCCAATCCATTCCGGTCGACGATCAGGACCGGGCGATCGCCTTCTACACCGACGTGCTGGGCCTGACCGTGCATACCGACGTGCCCTATGGCGACAACTGGCGCTGGGTGTTCCTGGAATTCGACGGCGCCGAAACCCGGCTGCATTTCGCCAGGCGCGAAGAGATCACGGTGCACGAAAAGCCCACCCTGGCGCTGGTCTGCGACGATATCGACGCCGCCTGCGCGCGGTGGAAGGCGATGGGCGTGGACATCACCCACGGCCCCGACGACGCGCCCTGGCAGCCCGGTGTGCGCTGGGCGACGATCCACGACAGCGAGGGCAACACGCTGTTCATCGAAAGCTTTACGAAAAAGGACCATTCGCCATGACCGCGCCGGGCGTCGCACAGCACTACACCACAGACGACCTTCTGGGGCGCATCGACGCAGGCCTGCGCGCGGTCGGGGCCGACCCCGACGCTTTGAGCATCGACGACCTGAAGCCCGCCGACGAGTTCCATACAGGCGGCATCGAGGCGACCTGCGCGCTGCTCGACCAGCTGGACATCGCGCCAGGCGCCGAGGTCATCGACCTGGGCTGTGGCATCGGCGGGCCTGCGCGGCACATCGCGCATCGCTACGGCGCGCGGGTTCGCGGCATCGACCTGACCCCCGCCTTCATCGAGATCGGCCGCGCGTTCAACGACCGGCTCGGGCTATCCGACAAGGTCGAGTTGAGCGTGGGCGACATCACCGACTTGCCCTACGACGACGCCAGTGCTGACCTGATGACCATGTTCCATGTCGGTATGAACGTGCCGGACAAGGCGGCGATCTTTGCCGAGGCTGCGCGCGTTCTGAAGCCCGGCGGTCGCTTCGCCCTGTTCGACGTGATGCGCGACGAGAACGACGAAGAGCTTGTCTTCCCCGTGCCCTGGGCAAGCCGCGCCGAGATCAGCCATGTGGCGGCGCCGGGCGTTTACCGCCGCGCCGCGCATGCCGCGGGCCTCAAGGAAGTGGCGGAACGCGAGCGGCGCCAGTTCGCGCTGGACTTCTTCGACCGGATGTTCCGCAAGATCGCCGCCGAGGGCCCGCCGCCCCTGGGCAGTCACCTGATGATGGGCGAGACCGCGGGCGAAAAGATCCGCAACTACGTCGCCAATGTCGAGGCGCGCCGCATCGCGCCGGTCGAGATGATATTCGAGCGCCCGAAGGGCCGCTGAAAGGGAGAGAACCATGGCCGATCTCAGCACCGATTTCGTGGGGATCAAGTCCCCGAACCCGTTCTGGCTGGCCTCTGCGCCGCCCACCGACAAGGAATACAACGTCCGCCGCGCCTTCGAGGCGGGCTGGGGCGGCGTGGTCTGGAAGACGCTGGGCGAGGCCGGCCCGCCGATCGTCAACGTCAATGGTCCGCGCTACGGCGCGATCTGGGGCGCCGACCGGCGGCTTCTGGGGCTCAACAACATCGAGCTGATCACCGACCGCCCGCTCGAGGTGAATCTGCGCGAGATCAAGGCGGTCAAGCGCGACTATCCCGACCGGGCCGTGGTGGTCTCGCTGATGGTGCCCTGCGAGGAAGACGCCTGGAAGTCGATCCTGCGCGCGGTCGAGGAGACCGGCGCCGACGGGGTCGAGCTGAATTTCGGCTGCCCGCACGGCATGTCCGAACGCGGCATGGGCTCCGCCGTGGGCCAGGTGCCGGAATACATCGAGATGGTCACGCGCTGGTGCAAGCAGAACACGCGCATGCCGGTGATCGTCAAGCTCACGCCCAACATCACCGACATCCGCAAGCCCGCCCGTGCGGCCCATGCCGGCGGGGCTGACGCGGTCTCGCTGATCAACACGATCAACTCGATCACTTCCGTCAACCTCGACACCTTCGCCCCCGAGCCCACCATCGACGGCAAGGGCGCGCATGGCGGCTATTGCGGCCCGGCGGTCAAGCCCATCGCATTGAGCATGGTTTCCGAGATTGCCCGCGACTCTGAGACCGCCGGCCTGCCGATCAGCGGCATCGGCGGCGTCACGACTTGGCGCGACGCGGCGGAATTCCTTAGCTTGGGTGCGGGCAACGTGCAGGTCTGCACCGCGGCGATGACCTACGGTTTCAAGATCGTGGCCGAGATGATCTCGGGGCTGTCGGAATGGATGGACGCCAAGGGCCATCCCTCGGTCGCCTCGATCGTCGGCCGCGCCGTGCCGAACTGCTCGGACTGGCAGAACCTGAACCTCAACTACATCACCAAGGCCCGCATCGACCAGGACCTCTGCATCAAGTGCGGCCGCTGCTATGCCGCCTGCGAGGATACCAGCCACCAGGCCATCGCGATGAAGCCGGGGCGCGTCTTCGAGGTGATCGA
>JAHELH010000335.1 GCA_024644285.1 Paracoccaceae bacterium
AGCAGACCTTTCTGCTGGCCACCGGCGTCTGGCTGGTGCTGCCGATCTTCGGCGCGATCCCGTTCCTGCTGGGCCCGCCGAACGCCCGCGTGGTCGACGCGTTCTTCGAGGCGATGTCGGGGCTGACGACCACCGGTTCCACGGTGTTCACCGGGCTGGAACTGCTGCCGCAAGGCGTGCTTTTGTGGCGCTCGATGCTGCAATGGTTCGGCGGCGTCGGGATCATCGTGGTGGCGATGGTGTTCCTGCCGGAACTGCGGGTCGGCGGCATGCAGATCTTCCGCTCCGAGGCCTTCGACACCGATGGCAAGGTGCTGCCGCGCGCCGCCCAGATCGCCAGCCGGATCGGGGTGGTCTACATGCTTTTGACCGGGCTCTGCTGGCTGTCCTACCTGGCGGTCGGAATGCGCGGCTTCGACGCGCTGAACCATTCGCTGACCACCGTCGCGACGGGCGGGTTCTCGACCTACGACGCGTCGTTCAGCAAGTTCAAGGGCCCCGCCGAGTACGTCGCGGTGATCTTCATGCTGGTCGCCAGCCTGCCCTTCGTGCGCTACGTGCAGCTTTTGGACGGCGCGTCGGGGCCGCTGCGGCGCGACAGCCAGATACGGGTGTTCCTGCTCATCGTCGGCGCGCTCTTTGCGGTGATGGTCGCCTACCGGATGTTCGCCAACGTGGTCCCGTTCGAGCTGGCCTTGCGCGAGACCATGTTCAACGTCACCTCGATCATCACCGGCACCGGTTACGCCTCGACCGATTATCAGCACTGGGGCGGATTCCCGGTTGTGCTGTTCTTCTTCATCGGGCTGATCGGCGGCTGCGCGGGATCGACCTGCTGCTCGATCAAGGTGTTCCGCTACCAGCTGCTGTTCGCGTCGATCCAGGCGCAGATCAAGAAGATCTACGCGCCGCACGGGGTTTTCGCACCGCGCTACGAGGGGCGCCCGGTCAGCGAGGACGTGCTGTTCTCGGTGATGGCGTTCTTCGTCGCCTTTGTCGTTTCCCTGGGCATCCTGTCGGTGCTTCTGGGCATGACCGGCCTCGACATGACGACCGCCCTGTCGGGCGCGGCGACGGCGCTGGCGAATGTCGGCCCGGGGCTGGGGCAGACCATCGGGCCGGCAGGCAATTTCGCGGCGCTGAACGACACGGCGAAGTGGCTTTTGTCGTTCGCGATGCTGCTGGGACGCCTGGAGATCATGGCCGTCTTCGCGATCCTGACGGTGAATTTCTGGAGGGTCTGATGGCCACGCGTCCGCTGGGCGTCCAAATCGCGAATTTGCTCGCCGCGCATGGCGTCGACACCGTCTTCGGCGTGCCCGGGGTGCACAATATCGAGCTGTACCGCGGCATCGGCGAAGCCGGGCTGACCCACGTTCTGGCCCGGCACGAACAGGGCGCCGGGTTCATGGCCGACGGCTATGCCCGGGCCACCGGCCGCCCAGGCGTGGCCTTCGTGATCACCGGGCCGGGGCTGACCAACATCATGACGCCGATGGGCCAGGCGTATTCCGATTCGGTGCCGCTGCTGGTGATTTCGTCCTGCCTCGACGACACTCTGATGACCAGGGGCCAGCTGCACCAGATGAAGGACCAGCGGCTGGCGGCAGAAACGGTGTGCGACTGGTCGGAAGAAGCGCGGAGCCCGGAGGCCGCCTATCACCTGATCGAACGGGCGTTTCGCGAGTTTTTCGTCGGCCGGACCCGGCCCAAGCACATCCAGATCCCGATCGGGCTTCTGGGCGCGCGCTGCGCGCCGAATGAAGATCGCTATGCCCGGGGCGAGGCGCGGCTCATCCCCGACCCGATGAACATTCGCCATGTCCTGCACCTGCTGAAATCCGCGCGCCGGCCGATGCTGGTCCTAGGCGGCGGCGCGGCGGGCGCCTTTTCGCTGCGGCCGGACGCCCCGAACCACCTGACCGAGTTCATCCGCAGGGTGCGTCCGCTGGTCTTCACCACCTATGCGGGGCGCGGGACCGTCGCGCCGGATTACCCCCTGTCGCTGTCCGGCATGCTCGCCCGGCCGGACAGCAAGGACCTGATCGCCGAGGCGGATGTCCTGCTCGTCGTCGGGTCCGAGCTGTCCGAAACAGACCTCTGGCGGCCAGAGCTCGGCCACACCGCGCGGATGATCCGCGTCGATATCGACGACGCGTTGCTGACGGCACCGGGCGGCGCGTTCTTCAACATCCGCGCGGATGCGCATTCCTTCTTCGAGGCGGTGATGGCCGGGCTGGGGGACGCTGAGTTCGGCAACGACTGGACGCCGGACCGGGTCGCCTCCGCCCGCGCCCGATGGCGGGCGCAGATCGACGCCGAGCGCCCCGGCATCGTACCGGTCTGCGACGCGCTGCACGCGGTATTGCCGCCCGACACGATGGTCTTTTCCGACATGACCCAGTTCGCCTATACCGCCAAGGAGGTCTGGGGCATGCCGGCCCCTGGTCTGTGGCACCATCCCTACGGCTTCGGCACGCTGGGTTATGCCCTGCCGGCGGCGATCGGCGGCAAGTTCGGCCTGCCGGACCGGCCGGTGGTGGCCATCGCCGGGGATTACGGCTTTCAGTACACGGTGCAGGAGCTCGGCACGGCGGCGGAGTTGGGACTGCCGCTGACGATCCTGCTGTGGGACAATGACGGGCTGAAGGAGATTGAGGCGTCGATGACCGCGTCGCAGATCGCCCCGGTGGCGGTGACGGCGAAAAACCCGGATTTCGGCGCCTTGGCGCGGGC
>JAHELH010000336.1 GCA_024644285.1 Paracoccaceae bacterium
CGGGATCGGGCCGTCCTGGTCGCGCGGCTTGCCCTTGCCGGTGATCACCAGAACCAGCCGCTTGCCCGATGCATGCGCGTCGAGAATGAAGCGGTTGAGCGCGCCGTGCGCCTGGTCCAGCGTGCGGCCGTGCAGATCGATCTTCGCCTCGGGATCCAGCTTGCCACGCTGCATCCTCTTGTGCCGCTTGCGGTCCATTGCCACAGGCTGCGCCGAGACGGCGTCGGACAGGATCGGCGCCAGGTTGTGCGGCACGGCGGTGTCGGTCCGGGCCTCGCCGATCCGGAAGTGGGGGAGATCGGCCCGGGGTTCGACGGTTTTCGGCTTGGGAAGAGACGCATCGATCGATTTGCGGCGCGCCGCATGCATCGGCTGCGTACGTTTCGCCACCTTGTCCCACAAAGTCTGTTCTTCCGGGGTCAGACCGCGCGGGCCGCGGCGGCTCATCCCAACTCGTCCGGGGCCAGCGCGTAAGCGTGCTGGATCGGCATCAGCACAACCATGCGCCCCGGATCGCGGACCCGGCCCGCGGCGCGCCCCGCCTTGTCGCCGGTTCCGAAGAAGATGTCGGCGCGCTGGGCGCCCTTGATCGCCGAGCCGGTGTCTTGCGCGATCATCAGCCGGCGCATCGGATTGTGGCCGCCCTTCTCGATCCAGACCGGCGCGCCGAGCGGCACGTAGGCCGGATCCACGGCAATCGAGCGCATCGCGGTGATCGAGCGGTTCATCGCGCCAAGCGGTCCCTTGTCGGCCGGGACACGGCTGACCTCTCGGAAGAACACGTAAGAGGGGTTGTGGTGCAGCAGGTCCTTGCCATCGATAGGATTGCGCCGCACCCAGTTGCGGATCACCTGCGCCGAGACCTGGTGCGCCTGGTAAATGCCGCGCCGCACCAGTTCCTTCCCGACAGAGCGGTAATCGTGGCCGTTCTTGCCTCCATAGCCCACGCGAAGCCCGCTGCCGTCCTCGAACTGCACCCGGCCCGACCCCTGGATTTGCAGAAAGAAGACGTCGACCGGATCGTCGATCCAGGCAATCTCCAGCCCGCGGCCGTCCAGCAGCCCATGCTCCTCGATCTCGGCGCGGCTGTACCATGGCGTGCCAGAGGGAAGTTCCGGCGGCACCCTGTAAAGCGGGTAACGGTAGCGGTCCGTGGGCACCGGCGAGCCGCGCAGCTCGGGTTCGAAATAGCCGGTGAAAAGCGCAGGGTCGCCGTCGGATATCATCACCGGGCGGAAGAACAGCTCGAAAAAGGTGCGGGCATTGGTCTGGTTTCCGGCCAGCGCGCAGAGCGATCGCCAGTCGGGATCGCGCAAGTCGGCGCAGGTTTCCAGGAATACCTTAAGCGCGGTGCCGTGGTTGTCGCCGGCCCAGCCCTGCAACTCGTCGAAGCGGAGGATCTCGTACTCGGGGTCGCCAGCGCGCGCATCGCTCATGGCGCAGCAGGCCGCGAGGCCAAGAGCGAGGGCAACCGGTCTCATTCCCCTGTGGCGACGAGCTTCCAGTTGGGATTGTCCTCACCCATGACGCGGGCGAAGGTCCAGGTGTCTTTCTGGCGCTTGATCTCGTTGGGATTGCCCTCGATGATCTCGCCCGCCGAGTTGCGGACGACGCTGGTCAGTTCACCCACGAAACGCACGGTGATCTCCGCCTCCTGGCTGTCGCGGTCGAACTTGGCGTCGGTCAGCGTGACTTCTCGGACGCCGACGAAGTTCGCCTCGATGATCAGGCCCTGATCCTCGCGCTCGCCGACCACGTCTATGAAGGTCTGGTGCACCTCCTCGCCCAGGAACGGCGCGATCCGGTCGATCTCGCCCTTCTCGAATGCCATCAGGATCATCTCATAGGCGCCGCGGGCGCCCTCGAGGAACTCGCTGACCGAGAATCCGGGTTCCACCAGCTTCATCGCGGCCAGCGCCTTGGCGGCGTCCGATCCGTCCTCGACATGGTCAATGATGTCGCGGTCGGGGCCGCCCTCGATCACCTCGAAATCCGGGCGCGAGCGGCGCTGGGCGTCGGGCCGCTGCAGCGGCGGCTTTTCGAAGCCCTCGCGCGTACCGAGCACGTTCTTCAGCCGCAGGATCAGGAAGACCGCGATTCCGGCGAGAACCAGAAGCTGGATGACGGCAGAACTCATGCGGACCTCATTGCGGGAACGGGTGTGGAATTCAACAGTTGCGGTCCTTATGTAGGGCTTGGTGTTGGGCAAGTCCACCGCACGCAGTGTATCACACACGAGGTTATTATGTGGCTTTTCGCGTTGTTCGTCGCGGTTCCGCTGATCGAGATCGCGCTGTTCATCCAGGTGGGCGGGGCGATCGGGCTTTGGCCGACTCTCGGCATGGTCGTGGTGACCGCGATATTGGGCACCTGGCTGGTCAGGGCGCAGGGGATTCTGGCGATTTCTCAACTGCGTAGGGCGTTGTCAGAGCTGAGCGATCCGACCGAGCCGCTGGCCCACGGCGCGATGATCCTGTTCGCAGGCGCATTGCTGCTGACGCCGGGATTCTTCACCGATGCCTGCGGTTTGGCGCTGCTTTTGCCGCCGGTGCGCGCGGCGGTCTACCGCTGGGTGCGGGCCCGCGTGATCGTGCAGCGATTCGAGATGGGACGCGGGCCCGGGACGCGCGATCCCCGGCACCCGCAGCCGGCGCCGGGCCCGGCCGGCCGCGACGACAGCGTGATCGAGGGCGAGTACGAAGAGGTGGCGCCGCCGAAACAGCCCACCCACG
>JAHELH010000055.1:0-2747 GCA_024644285.1 Paracoccaceae bacterium
AAATGCTTATCGATGCCACCCACGCGGAAGAGACCCGCGTCGTGGTGGTCGACGGAAACAAGGTCGAGGAATTCGACTTTGAATCAGAGAACAAACGCCAGCTAGCCGGCAACATCTATCTTGCCAAGGTTTCGAGGGTCGAACCCTCGCTGCAGGCCGCCTTCGTCGAGTATGGCGGCAACCGGCACGGCTTTCTCGCGTTCTCGGAAATTCACCCCGATTACTACCAGATCCCCGTGGCCGACCGCGAGGCGCTGCTGGCCGAGGAACGCGCCTATGCCGAGGCGCAGCAGGCCGAGGACGAGGAACGGGATAAGCCTAAATCGCGCGGCCGGGGACGCTCGCGCGGCCGGTCGAAGGCCAAGGCCGAGGCCGCCAAGTCGGACGATGCAACGACGGCGCGCGAGGTCGACAGCGACGACATTCCCGGAATGGGCGTGGTCGACCTGGGCGAAGAAGAGCCCGGCAACGACGCTCACGCCGAAGGCTTCGAGGCGCCGGACGCCGCGGTGGCCGAGCAGGCAGAGGACACGGCCGAAACTGCCGAAATCGTCGAGCCGGAAGACCCCGACACCGCCGCCTTTACCGAAGAGGCAGGCGACAACGGAAACGGGGAACCCGACCATGTCAGCGACGCGGCCGAGCGCGACGAAGAGATCGAATCGGTCGCCGAAGAGGACGTGGCCGAGGAAATCCGCCAGCCCCGCAAGCCGCGCCCGCGCCGCTACAAGATCCAGGAGGTCGTCAAGGTCCGCCAGATCATGCTGGTGCAGGTCGTGAAGGAAGAACGCGGCAACAAGGGCGCCGCGCTGACCACCTATCTCTCGCTGGCCGGCCGCTACTGTGTGCTGATGCCCAACACCGCGCGCGGCGGCGGCATCAGCCGCAAGATTACCAACGCGCCGGACCGCAAGAAACTCAAAGAGATAGCGTCTGAAATTGACGTGCCCCTCGGCGCCGGCCTGATCATCCGCACCGCGGGCGCCAAGCGCACCAAGGCCGAGATCAAGCGCGATTACGAATACCTGCAGCGGATGTGGGAGCAGATCCGCGAGCTGACGCTGAAATCCATCGCGCCGGCCCCGATCTATGAGGAAGGCAACCTGATCAAGCGGTCGATCCGGGACCTCTACAGCAAGGAAATCGACGAGGTTCTGGTCGAGGGCGAGGCCGGCTATCGCACGGCCAAGGACTTCATGAAGATGATCATGCCGTCCCACGCCAAGAACGTGAAGCTCTACGCCGACAGCCAGCCGCTGTTCGCGCGCTACCAGGTCGAATCGTTCCTGTCGGGCATGTTCAACCCGACGGTGCAGCTGAAATCCGGCGGTTACATCGTGATCGGCGTGACCGAGGCGCTTGTGGCCATCGACGTGAACTCGGGCAGAGCCACCAAGGAGGGCTCGATCGAGGAGACCGCGCTGAAGACAAACCTCGAGGCCGCCGAGGAGGTGGCCCGCCAGCTGCGCCTGCGCGACCTGGCCGGGCTGATCGTCATCGACTTCATCGACATGGAGGAACGGCGCAACAACGCCAAGGTCGAGAAGCTGTTCAAGGAAAAGCTCAAGACCGACCGCGCCCGCATCCAGGTCGGCCGCATCTCGGGTTTTGGTCTCATGGAGATGAGCCGCCAGCGTCTGCGCCCCGGCATGCTGGAGGCCACGACCCAGCCGTGCCCGGCCTGCCATGGCACCGGTCTGATCCGCTCGGACGACAACCTCGCCCTGAACATCCTGCGCCAGCTGGAAGAGGAAGGCGTGCGCAAGCGGTCCCGCGAGGTGCTCTTGAAGGCGCCGGTGGGGATCGTGAACTTCCTGGTCAACACCAAGCGAGAGCACATCGCGCAGATCGAGGCGCGCTATGGCATGGCTGTGCGGATCGAGGCCGATCCGTTCCTGATCTCGCCGGATTTCAGTATCGAGAAGTTCAAGACGGCGACCCGCGCGGTTCCGGTCGCACTGTCGCCTGTGGTGTCGGTCGACGCCTCGCTGATGCCGGATCTCGAGGAAGAAGAAGAAGACGCCGCCGAGGCCGAGACGGCGGAGGTCCAGCCCGAGGCCGAGGACGAAGGCGGCCAGCCGAAAAAGCGCCGTCGCCGCCGCCGTCGCCGCCGTGGCGGTTCCGACCGCGGCGAGCGCGCTGACAGCCAGGAGGCGAAGGACGAGGCCGCGGCAGAGCCCGGCACGGAGGCCGACGATCGGGAGGGCAAGTCGGACCTGATCGAGGTGCCCGAATCCGGAGAGACCGCTGCCGACGCACCCAAGCGAAAGCGGCCCTCGCGCAGCAGGGCGCGGTCCGGCAAGAAGACGGAAGAGGCGGAAGCCGAAGAGCAGGCGGAAGTGGCGGAAGCCGAAGTGCAGGCGGCCGAGACCGACGCGCCTGCCGAAAGCGAAGAGCCTGTGGAAGAGGATGCGCCCAAGCCGAAGCGCAAGCGGGCCCCGCGCCGCCGGTCGAAGAAGGCCGAGGACGCCGAGGCCGCAGCACCGGCGGACGACGCGCCCGCTCCCGCCGAGGCCGCCGAGATAGCGGCGGAAGAAGGATCGCAATCGCAGCCCGAGGCCGAACCCGACGCAGAGCCGGCGAAGGCCGAGCCCGATCCTGAAGAAGAGGCCGAACCCGAGCGGGAACTCGCGACGGCGGAAGCTGAAGACACAAAGCCGAAAAAGCGCGGCTGGTGGTCATTGGGGCGGTAGTCCGGCGCAGCCCGGCCCGGCAGCGTCCGGTCCGGGCGCTCAGGTTCCGCAGAA
>JAHELH010000055.1:2847-10786 GCA_024644285.1 Paracoccaceae bacterium
GTATTGTCGGTGTTCATCACGCCGTGGATGAACCCCACGCCCAGCCACTGCGCCACCAGCCGCGCTTGCCGCTCGATGACTTTCTCCAAGAGTTCCAGCGCGCCGCCGGCGTCGGAATAATGGCGCTCGATGACGTAGGCAGTCAGCGCCTGCAGCGCGTCGATATCCCGTCTGGCGGCAAAATACTGGAACGTGCCGACCCGGATATGGCTCGAGGCGACGCGGGTCAGCACCGCGCCCGGAAGCGCCGTCTCGCGGCGCACGACCTCTCCCGTGGTCACCGCGGCCAGCGCCCGCGTCGTCGGGATGCCCAGCGCATGCATCGCCTCGGACGCCAGGTATTCGCGCAGCACCGGACCCAGCCAGGCGCGCCCGTCGCCCATCCGCGAATACGGCGTCGGGCCCGAGCCCTTCAATTGAAGGTCGCGGCGCATGCCGTTGACATCGAACACTTCCCCCAGCAGCAGTGCGCGCCCGTCGCCGAGCTGCGGCACCCAGCCGCCGAACTGGTGCCCGGCATAGACCTGGGCCAGAGGATCGGCGCCTTCCGGCACCAGATTGCCGGCCAGCGCCGCGACCCCGTCGGCACTGCGCAGCACCTCGGGGTCCAGCCCCAGCTCGCGCGCCAGCGGTTCGTTCAGCGCCACCAGTTCCGGTTTTGCCACAGGCGTCGGCGGCAAGCGGGCATAGAATCGCTCTGGCAGCGCGCCATAGCTGTTGTCGAAGGGCATTTGCAGGCTCATGCGCCTTATCTAGGTGCTGCGGCCCGCCAAGTCATCAGGTGGTAGCCGTCGCGCAGGCGGAAACCGCGCCGTTCGTACAGCCGCGCTGCGCGGTCGTTGCCGGGCGCGACCTCCAGCGACAGCGCGACCAGTCCGGCCCGCGCCAGTTCCGGCTGCAGCGCCGCCAGCGCCTCGCTGCCCATGCCGCGTCCGCGCACGCTTTTGCGGATGAAGAATTCGTCGAGAAACCCGTCCATGCCGCCCAGTTCGATCGACCAGCCGAAACTGACGGCGATGTATCCCACCGGCGCGCGGCGCGGCCCGATGAGCCAGACCGCGCCGTGCGGTGAGCCCTCCAGCAACGGCATCAGCGCGGAGCGGCGATCCTCGTCGGTCTGCGCGATGCCCTCGAATTCGTGATAGGCCGCGACCAGCGGCAGCAGCCGGTCCAGATCCTGCGGACCGGCAAGCGACAGGGCCGCGCTCATAGCCGCGCCAGCCGCTCGGTCAGCAGCGCAAAATAGCTTTCCGCGTCGATATCGCTCATGAAGGTGGCGTTGGCGGCGCGATCGGTGACGCCCCACCAATCGGCCACCGTCATGCCGCGGGTCAGGTCGGACAGCGTCTCGATCTCGACATTCACAAAGCGGCCCGCGAAAATCTCGGGTCGCAGTAGATAGGCGATCACGGTCGGGTCGTGCAGCGGCGCGCCCTCCGAGCCGTATTTGCCGATATCGAAGCGCTCGAAGAAATCGGTCCAGCCGGCCACCGCCGCGCCGACTGCGGTGCCGAGATCGCGGAATGCCTCGATCCGGGCGCGCGAGGTCAGCGCCTTGTGCGTGACGTCCAGCGGCATCACCGTCAGCTTGATGCCGGATTTGAACACGATCTCCGCGGCTTCCGGATCGACATAAATGTTGAACTCGGCCGCGGGGGTGACGTTGCCCACCTGGAAATACGCCCCGCCCATCAGCACGATTTCCGCGATCCGTCCGGCGATATCGGGCGCGCGGCGCAGCGCGGTCCCGATATTGGTCAATGGCCCGATGGGACACAAGGTGATGCTGCCCGGCGGCTCGGCGCGCAAGGTGTCGATCAGGAAATCGACGGCATGGGTGTCCTGCAGAGGCGTCTGCGGATCGGGCAGGTCATAGCCGTTCAGACCGGTCTTGCCGTGCACATGCTCCGCGGTGCGCAATTCGCGCTTCATCGGGCGGTCGCAGCCGGCGAAGACGCGGATATCGCTGCGCCCCGCCAGTTCGCAGATCTGGCGCGCATTGCGGGCGGTCAGCGGCAGGGGCACGTTGCCGGCGACGGCGGTGAGGCCCAGCACCTCCAATTCGGGACTGGCGAGCGCCAGCAGGATCGCGACGGCGTCGTCCTGGCCCGGATCGGTATCGATGATGATCTTGCGCGCCATGGCCGCCGTTTCTTGCTCGCGGCGACCTGATCAAAGCCCGGGGCGGATGTAAAGCGGCCGCCCGCAACAAGCGGACGGCCGTGCAATTACGCTCTGAAGACTGCGCTGGCGGCTTCAGCCGTCGAAATCGACCTCTTCCATCAGCCGCAGCGCCTGGCCGCGCAGGCCCGCCAGGTCCATAAGATTGGCGTCGTCGGGCGTAAACTCGCCCCAGGACGCCACAAGGTCCGACCGCGCAACGCCGTCGCGCACCGGGAATTCGTGGTTGATCGAGGCATAGACCTCCTGTGCCTTTTCCGACACCAGGAATTCCATGAATTTCAGCGCGTTGGTCGCATTTTTTGAAGCGGCGGTCATGGCCATGCCCGAGACATTCATGTGGGTGCCGCCGCTTTCGAAGGCGGGATAGACGATGCGCACGGCGTCGGCCCATGCCTTCTGCTCCTCGTCGCCGGCCATCAGCCCCATGTAGTAGGTGTTGCCCAGCGAGATGTCGCATTCGCCGGCCCAGATTGCCTTGACCTGGGCGCGGTCGTTGCCCTGCGGCTTGCGGGCCAGGTTGGCCTTGACGCCCTCGGCCCAAGCCCTGGCCGCCTCGGCGCCGTGGTGGTGGATCATCGCGGCGACCAGCGCCAGGTTGTAGGCATGGGTGCCTGACCGGGTACAGATCCGGCCCTTCCATTTCGGATCGGCGAGGTCCTCGTAGGTGGTCACCTCGCCGTCGGCCACGCGGTCCTTCGCGGCATAGACGACGCGGGCGCGCTGGGTGACGCCGAACCATTCGTTGCCGGGGTCGCGCAGGCTGGCGGGGATGTGCTCTGCCAGCACGTCGCTTTCGACGGCTTGCGTAACGCCGGCTTCGACCGCTTCGGCCAGGCGCGAGATGTCGACGGTCAGGATGATGTCGGCAGGGCTGCGCGCGCTTTCGGCCTGAAGCCGCTCGGTCAGGCCCTTTTCCAGGTAGGCCACATTGACGGCGATCCCGGTCTCGGCGCTGAAGGCGTCGATAACGGGCTGGATCAGTTCGGGCTGGCGCTGCGAGTAGATGTTCAACGCGTCGGCCAGGGCTGGCGCAGTGATGGAAAGCACGGCGATTGCGGCGGCGAAGGATCGCATCAAAGTGAAGTCCTCTGATTGGTGTCGTGTCGTCGCGCAACTTCTCTGAGTCTTTTTGTCAGGTCAATACCTGATTTTTTCAGTCAGATAATTTCGATACAACATGGGCGACGACCTGAAAACCAGGAATTCGACGCCGTGCCTCTCGCTTAACCCCTGTTCTTAAGGCGGGCATCCGCCGGGTTTCATCGCTTCTCCGCCACCTTCGCGGCATCCCAAAGCGCATCCATCTCGGCCAGGTCGCTGTCCTCGGGCCGCTTGCCGCGTGCGGACAGCGCCGCCTCGATGGTGCGGAAACGCCGGGTGAACTTGGCGTTGGCGGCGCGCAGGGCGGCCTCGGGATCGATCCCTTTCCAGCGCGCGAGGTTGGCCGCGACGAAGAGGAAATCGCCCATCTCCTCGAAGGCGTGATCGGGATCCTGTGTCTCGGCGAATTCGCGGGCCTCCTCGGTCAGCTTGTCGAGCACCTCGCCGATCTCGGGCCAGTCGAAGCCCACCCGCGCCGCGCGCTTTTGCAGCTTGACGGCCCGGGTCAGCGCCGGCAGGCCCGCGGCGACGTCGTCCAGCACCCCGTGCGCCGCCTTGGCCGCCCGCTCGGCGGCCTTCACCGACTCCCAGTCGCGGGTTTGCTCTTCGGCCGTCTTGTCGCGCGATTCGCCGCCGAAGACATGCGGGTGCCGCGCCACCATCTTGTCGGAAATCCGGTTGGCGACGCTGTCGAAGGTGAAAAGCCCGGCCTCTTCGCCCATCGCCGTGTGATAGACCGTCTGCAGCAAGAGATCGCCCAGTTCGCCCTCCAGCTCGTCCCAGGCCTGCCGCTCGATGGCGTCGGCGACCTCGTAGGCCTCTTCGATGGTGTAGGGCGCGATCGAGGCGAAATCCTGCTCGATGTCCCAGGGACAGCCCGTCTGCGGGTCGCGCAGCCGCCGCATGATTTCCAGTAGACGCGGCAGACCGCCCTCGGGGTCGTGCACCAGCGCGTCGCTGTCTTTGGTCATTGCTGGCCCCGGCATTCTCGTGTCAATTTGCGGCCACCTTATCGGCCGCGCATCCGCAGGAGTCCACAATTGCCCGTCCTCAACCGCATCGCCGAATATGCCGACGATATGCGGGACTGGCGCCGCTGGCTGCACCGCAATCCCGAGCTGGGCTTTGACCTCCCGAAGACCGCCGCCTTCGTGGCCGGCAAGCTGCGCGAGTTCGGCGTGGACGAGGTGCACGAGGGCATCGCGCAAAGCGGCTTGGTGGGCG
This sequence comes from Paracoccaceae bacterium, assembly GCA_024644285.1. Lineage (GTDB taxonomy): Bacteria > Pseudomonadota > Alphaproteobacteria > Rhodobacterales > Rhodobacteraceae > JAHELH01. The sequence continues at coordinate 7,357 of JAHELH010000055.1, forward strand.
TGGTCCAGGGGCAGGGCGCGGGCCCCTGCATCGGGTTGCGCGCCGACATGGATGCCTTGCCCATCGACGAGGCCACCGGTGCGGACCACGCCAGCGAGACGCCGGGCAAAATGCATGCCTGCGGCCATGACGGCCACACCACGATGCTGCTGGGCGCGGCGCGCTACCTGGCCGAGACCCGCAATTTCAAGGGCCGCGTGGCGCTGATCTTTCAGCCGGCCGAGGAATACGGCGGCGGCGGCGAGGTCATGGTGCGCGAGGGGATCATGGATCGTTTCGGCATCGCGCAGGTCTACGGCCTGCACAACGCCCCGCAATACGATCGCGGCGCGTTCCACACCAATCCCGGCGCGCTGATGGCGGCGGTGGACGAGTTTCAGATCGTCGTGCGCGGCAAGGGCGGCCATGCCGCCTATCCGCACGAATGCGCCGACCCGCTGGCCGCCGCGGCGGCGATGATCCAGGCGATCCACTCGATCCCGGCGCGCAACCAGAAGCCAACGCAGGACCTGGTGATCGCGGTCTGTCAGTTGCATTGCGGCACCGCCAACAACGTCATCGCCGACCGTGCGGTGCTGTCGGGCACCGTGCGCAGCTTCGAGGCTTCGGTCCGCGACATGGCCTTCCGCCGATTGGCGGAGATCGCGCAGGGCGTTGCCGCGGCGATGGGCGTGACCGCAGAGATCGAGTTCGACGAGGGCTACCCGGCCACGATCAACGACCCCGGCGCCACCGCCTTTGCGGCCGAAGTGGCGCGCGAGATCGCCGGCGACGCGAACGTCCACACCGATGCCGAGGTCGAGATGGGCGCCGAGGATTTCAGCTACATGCTCAACGCCCGGCCGGGCTGTTATCTGTTCCTGGGCCAGGGCGGCGGGCCCTATTGCCACCACCCGGCCTACGATTTCAACGACGAGATCGCCCCCGTCGGCGCCTCGTTCTTCGCGCGTCTGGTGGAATGCGCGCAGCCGGTGAGATAGTCCCGATGTCGCTGGAAGACGCCAAGAAACACGTCGACCTGGCGATAACGCGCGACGGCTACAAGGGCTATTCCTTCGAGAACACTTTCGCCGGTGCGCCGTCCTTCCTGCGCCGGACCTGGACCAAGGACCTGACCGGCGTCGACCTGGCGGTGACCGGCATCCCCTTCGACCAGGCGGTGACCAACCGGCCGGGCACGCGCCTCGGCCCCCGCGCGATCCGCGAGGCCAGTGCGCTTCTGGCGGTGGACGCGCCCTATGGCTGGGGTTTCGAGCCGCTGCTGGACTTCGCCATTGCCGATTACGGCGACATGGCCTTCGACTATGCCCGCGTCGCCGACGTTCCCGCCGTGATCGAGGCGCATGTGGCGGGCATCCTGAAGGCGGGCGCGGGGGCGATCCTGCTGGGCGGCGATCATTCCATCTCGCTGCCCAGCCTGCGGGCGCATCACGCGCGCCACGGGCCGGTGGCGCTGCTGCAATTCGATGCCCATACCGACACCTGGGCGGACAAGGACGGCAGTCGCATCGACCACGGCACTTTGTTCTACAAGGCCGTCCAGGAAGGGCTGATCGACGCCGACCGCTCGGTCCAGGTCGGCATCCGCACCGACAACCCCGACACGCTGGGCCTCACGATCCTCGACGCGGCGGAAGTGCACGAGGTCGGCGCGGCGGCCACGGCGGCGCGCATCCGCGAGGTGGTCGGCGACGCCAAGGTCTATCTGAGCTTCGATATCGACGGCCTCGACCCGGCCTATGCCCCCGGCACCGGCACCCCGGTCTGGGGCGGGCTGACCTCGGCACAGGCCGCGCGCATTCTGCGCGACATCGCCGGGATCGACCTGGTGGGCGGCGACGTCGTCGAGGTCTCGCCGCCCTTCGACCATGCCGGCATCACCGCCTTGGCGGGCGCGCACGTGGCGATGGCGCTGGTCTGCCTGTGGTGCTGGACCAGGCGCGGCGGATGACCCGCTCTGCGCTTCCGCGCAAGCGGCGGCTCGAATGACACGACACGCTCGGCGTGCTACCGTGGCCCCGTTCAGACAGCCGATTGATATTGGAGTTTCACAATGATCAAACCCGATTACATTGCCGAATCTGCGGAAGAGACCGGTGTAAAGGACCCGTTCGCGCTCGCAAAGCCAGACGAGAAAAAGCAGTCAGACGAAGATCCGAAGGTGCATGTCTACGGCAAGAACAATGATGTCGTCTGCATCACCGACAAGCCGGGGCAGAAGACACCCAAGAAGCGCTCGCTGCTGGAGATCGTACTGCATGCAGCCGACGGGTTCATCCCGCTATGGGCAGAGAACACCAAGCTCTACTGGCGGTTCCAGGAAAATTCGATGCAGCAATTCGAGAACCCGACGGCGGCCAAGGCGATGATCCGCGGCCTGATGGCCGAGTCGCTGCTGCGCTGGGGCGACGCCGCGCCGGTCAAGTTCATCGAGCGCGACGAGAATTGGGATTTCGAGGTTGTGCTGCGCGATTCGGATCGGTGCTCGATCAACGGGTGCGTCCTGGCCACGGCCTTTTTCCCCGATGCCGGGCGGCACGAACTGGTGATCTATCCCAAGATGCTGAAGCAGCCCCGCGAAGAGCAGATCGACACGCTGATCCACGAATTCGGCCACGTCTTCGGCCTGCGGCATTTCTTCGCCAAGATCCGGGAGGCCTGGGCCAAGGCGGAAATCTTCGGCAAGCACGACGAATTCTCGATCATGAACTACGGCGCGAAAAGCCAACTGACCGATGCCGACAAGGAAGACCTCAAGCGGCTCTACGCGTCCGTGCGCTCCGGCAAGCTGACGGCGATCAACGGGACCAAGATCAAGCAGATGTCGCCGTTCAGTTCGCTGGCCTGACGCAGGGGCTTGCAAGGCGGCGCGGCACGGCTAGGTCGCCGTGAATGAAAATTGCGGTTCTGCTTTTAGCCGTCCTTTGTGTCGGCGCATTGCTGTACATCCGGCTTGCGCCCAGCGATCCGGCACGGTGGCACACCGATCCCGTGACCGCGCCCGATCCTGGCGACGGCGGGGTGCGCGTCGAACCGGGACGCGTCGTCTCGGCGCGTGCGCCCCGCGACTTGCTGGCGACATTCGACAAGGCCGCGCTTGCAGAGCCCCGCGCAAAGCGGCTCGCAGGCAGCATCGACGCGGGCCGGATCACTTACGTGTTCCGCAGCCGTGGTTTCGGATTTCCCGACTACCTGACCGTGCAGGCACTGCCCCACGAGGGCGGCAGCACCCTGGCGGTGCTGTCGCGGCTGCGTTTCGGACTGTCAGACACGGGCGTGAACGCGGCGCGGCTGGACCGCATGCTGGAGCGTCTCGGCGCGGACATGTTGATCCGGCGCTAGCCCGCGCGCTTCAGGCGGTCCACAAGCGACACCCCCGGGCAGCCGTCCTGCACCTTGCGCCACATCGCCATGCGGTTCGACGCCGTCA
>JAHELH010000337.1 GCA_024644285.1 Paracoccaceae bacterium
TGGCATAGACGTTTTCGCCGTAGCGCAGCATCTGGTAGGGGCAGGGGTCCGAGGCCAGCAGGTGGGTGCAGCCCGGCGGCAGCTCTTGCACCGCCTCCTTGTGGCCGACCAGCGCCTGAAACTCGTCGGGCGTGCCGGCCAGCATCGGGTCGTCACGTCCGTCCGCGGTTTTTAGGCACAGGCTGACGCCAACCCGCTCATGATAACGCGACTTGTTGACCGGCGCGCCCAGGTAATGGGCCAGGATGCCGATGCCGTAGCAGCAGCCCATGAAGGGAAAGTCGCGCTCGACGATCTCGGGCATCATGCCCAGCACCGCGTCCTCGATGCGTTTGTCCAGCGCCGATTTTTTTGCCGGGTCGTCGCTGACACAGCCGGGTCCGCCGCCGACGATGACGCCGGAATAGTCGTCAAGGCGCAGGCCGTCGGGCACCTGCTCCTTGTCGAGGCAGATGCGGTGCGTCTGGTCGGGCCGCAAGCGCCCCTTGTCCATGATCGCCTCGTACTCGTTGTCCGAGGCCTCGGGTTCCGGCCGGAGCTGCAGGATCAGGAATGGTTTCATCGCGCCGCGCCTCGTTGCTGATGCGACCGACCAATCGCGCGGGGGCGGAAAAAGGTCAATGGCGGGCGGGGACGGCGCCCTGCGGCATCCGGGCGGTAGACGGACGCGAAAATCCCGCTAGGGTGGGTTCGGAGCGCCGGCATTCGACCGGCGCATCAGGGGGGTGCCGCACATGCAGATGAGCGGGGAACGCGAGATCGCGGCGGAGCGGAATGCCGTCTGGCAGGCGCTTCTGGATCCGGAGGTGCTGAAGGCCTGCGTGCCGGGCTGCCAGGAGATGACCGGCAATGCCAGCGACGGTTTCGAGGCGGTCGTGGTGCAGAAGGTCGGGCCGGTGAAGGCCACCTTCAAGGGCCAGGTGACCGTGAGCAACATGAACGAACCGGACAGCCTGACGCTGAGCGGCGAGGGCAAGGGCGGCGCGGCGGGGTTCGCCAAGGGCGGCGCCGACGTGCGGCTGGAGGATGCCGGCGCGGGCACGCGGCTGAGCTACGACGTCGAGGCCCGGGTCGGCGGCAAGCTGGCGCAATTGGGCAGCCGGATCATCGACGGCTTCTCCAAGAAGATGGCCGACGAGTTCTTCGCGCGGTTTCAGGAAAGAGTTGAAGGCGGGGGCGAAGCGGCAGAGGATAGTTCGGGGGAATCGAAACAAAAGAAGGGCTGGCTCGGCCGATTTCGAAAGGCCGAAAGCTAGCCTCGCACGACCAGGGAGGATTGCATGACGAAAGTATCCATGAATGTGAACGGCAAGCCCGTTTCCGGCGAGGTGGAGGGCCGGACGCTGCTGTCGGGCTTTCTGCGCGAGGGGCTGGGCCTGACCGGCACCCATATCGGCTGTGACACCAGCCAGTGCGGCGCCTGCGTAGTGCATGTCGACGGCAAGGCGGTGAAGGCCTGCACCATGTTCGCGCTGGAGGCCGAGGGCGCCGAGGTGACGACCATCGAGGGGATGGCGAATGCCGACGGCTCGCTCGGCACGATCCAGCAGGCGTTTCAGGATTATCACGGGCTGCAATGCGGCTTTTGCACGCCGGGCATGGTGATGAGCGCGGCGGCGCTGCTGCAGGAGAACCCCAAGCCCAGCGAGGCCGAGGTGCGGGACTATCTGGACGGCAATATCTGCCGCTGCACCGGCTACCACAACATCGTCAAGGCGATCATGGCGGCGAGCGGCCAGAGCGTGGCCCCGGTCGCGGCGGAATAGGAACGGTCGGTGGGTCCAAGACCCACCCTGCCGGAACATTCAGGTGGGTTCCGACCCACCACCCCAGGGAGGAATTTGAGACATGCCGAAAGACAGTGGCATCGGCGCCAGCCCCAAGCGGCGCGAGGACGTGCGGTTCCTGACCGGACGCGGGCGCTATACCGACGACATCAACCTGCGCGGCCAGTCCTATGTGCATTTCCTGCGCTCGGACGTGGCGCACGGGAAGATCAACGGCATCGACACCAGCGCGGCCGAGCGCATGCCCGGCGTGATCCGCATCTTCACTGGCGCGGATTTCGAGGGCGTGGGGGGCATTCCCTGCGGCTGGCAGATCACCGACCGGCAGGGCAACCCGATGCAGGAGCCGGCGCACCCCGTGCTGGCCCAGGGCAAGGTGCGCCATGTGGGCGATCCGATCGCCGCCGTGGTGGCCGAGAGCCGCGAGCAGGCCCGCGACGCCGCCGCCGAGATCGCGGTGGATATCGCGGAACTGCCGGCGGTGATCGACATGAGGGCGGCGCTGCAGGACGGCGCGCCGAAGGTGCACGACGATCTGACCTCGAACCTGTGCTACGACTGGGGCTTCATCGAGGACAACAAGGCCGCCACCGATGCGGCCTTCGAGACTGCGCCCCATGTCACAACGCTGGAACTGGTCAACCAGCGCCTGGTGCCGAACGCGATGGAGCCGCGGGTGGCGATCGGCGATTACGCCTCGCACAGCGGTGAATCCACGCTCTACACCACCAGCCAGAACCCGCACGTGATCCGGCTGCTGATGGGCGCTTTCGTGCTGGGCATTCCCGAGCACAAGCTGCGGGTCATTGCGCCGGATGTGGGCGGCGGCTTTGGGTCGAAGATCTTCCATTACGCCGAAGAGGCGTTCTGCACCTTCGCCGCCAAGCAGCTGGAGCGGCCGGTGAAGTGGACCTCAAGCCGCAGCGAGGCGTT
>JAHELH010000056.1 GCA_024644285.1 Paracoccaceae bacterium
CGACCAGCACCATGATGGCGGCGGTGCCCCAGATCAGCATCGGCGCGGTGCGGTCCTTGCCGGTATAGACCCCGAACATCAGCGCGGCCATGGCATAGACGGCCAGGATGACCTCGGGCAGGATCGTCGAGAAATCGGCAGCGGTCATGTCAGTGCCCTTGGCTAATGGCGGCGACGTCGGTGCGGCTCTCCAGCACGTCGGCCCGGTAGTCGGCGATCAGGTTCTCGACCGAGGGGCCGATCGTGTCGGTGACCAGGCTGGGATAGACCCCCAGCAGCAGCGTCATGGCGACCAGCGGCGCGAAGATGAACTTCTCGCGCGCGTTCATGTCGGTGATCGAGCGCAGGCTTTCCTTGATCAGGTCGCCCATCACCACCCGGCGGTAGAGCCACAGCGCATAGGCGGCGCTGAGGATCACGCCCGAGGTCGCCACGGCGGCGACCCAGGTATTGGCCTGGAAGATGCCCATCAGCGTCAGGAACTCGCCGACGAAGCCGCTGGTGCCCGGCAGGCCGACATTCGCCATGGTGAACAGCATGAAGATCAGCGCGTAGACCGGCATCCGGTTCACCAGCCCGCCATAGGCGTCGATCTCGCGGGTATGCATCCGGTCGTAGATCACGCCGACGATGAGGAAGAGCGCGCCCGAGATGAAGCCGTGGCTCAGCATCTGAAAGATCGCGCCGTCGATCCCCTGCTGGTTGACGGCGAAGATGCCCGCGGTGACGTAGCCCATATGCGCCACCGAGGAATAGGCGATCAGCTTCTTCATGTCCTCCTGCGCCAGCGCCACCAGCGAGGTGTAGACGATGGCGATGGCGCTGATCCAAAGCACGAACCCCGCCAGAAGGTCGCTGGCCACCGGAAACATCGGCAGGCTGAAGCGCAGGAAACCGTAGCCGCCCATCTTCAGCAGGATCGCCGCCAGCACCACCGAGCCCGCCGTCGGCGCCTGCACGTGCGCGTCCGGCAGCCAGGTATGCACCGGCCACATCGGCATCTTCACCGCGAAGCTTGCGAAGAAGGCGATCCACAACAGCGTCTGCACGCCGCCCGGGATGGTGAAGCCCAGCACGCTGATCGGCGTCGACGCGAATGTGTGGTTCAACAGCGAGACGTCGCAGGCGCCGATGCAGGTAGTGCCCGCCTGCACGTACATCGCGATCATCGCCACCAGCATCAGCACCGAACCGAGGAAGGTGTAGAGGAAGAACTTGAACGCCGCGTAGATCCGCTGCTTGCCGCCCCAGATGCCGATGATCAGGAACATCGGGATCAGGCCGGCCTCGAAGAACAGGTAGAACAGGATCAGGTCCAGCGCCACGAAGACGCCGATCATCAGCGTCTCGAGCACCAGGAAGGCGATCATGTATTCCTTGACCCGCACCTGCACGTCCCAGCAGGCCAGGATCGTGAGCGGCATCAGGAAGGTGGTCAGCAGCACGAACAGCACGCTGATCCCGTCGACCCCCATCCGGTATTTCAGCCCGATCAGCCAGTCACGCTCCTCGACGAACTGAAAGCCGGGATTCGAGGGGTCGAACTCGAACAGGATGAACAGCGAGACCAGGAAGGTCACCGTGGTGGCGATCAGCGCCAGCCACTTGGCGTTCATCCGCGCGGCCTCGTCGTCGCCGCGCAGGAACAACGCCAGGATCGCGGCGGCGACCAGCGGCAGGAAGGTGACGATGGAAAGCAGGTTGGCCATCAGTTCGCTCCCCCGCGCAGCGTCATCCAGGTGACCAGGATCACGATCCCCAGCACCATCGCGAAGGCGTAGTGGAACAGGTAGCCCGACTGCGCCCGGCCCGCGAGCCGGGTGAAGAACGGCACGATCCCCATCGCCAGCCCGTTGATGCCGCCGTCGATGGTCCCCAGATCACCCCGCCGCCACAGGAAACTGCCCAGAAGCTTGGCGGGACGGGTGATGACGAAGTCGTAGATCTCGTCGAAATACCACTTGTTGAGCAGGAAGCGGTAAAGGATCGGCTGGTTCTCGGCCAGGCGGACCGGCAGCGACGGGTCGACGATGTAGAACAGATAGGCCAGCGACAGCCCGATCAGCATCGCCACGAAGGGCGAGACCTTGACCCATTTCGGCGCGTGGTGCGCCTCGTCCATCACGTGGTTGTCGGGGTGTGTGTAGACCGCGCCCATGCCGGGCGACCATCCGGCCACCTCGGCGCCGTGATCCCCCGCATCCGCCGCTGCAGCCGGCTCGGCATGGGTATCGGCCGCCTCGCCATGCCCGTCGGTCACCGGCTCGGTCACGGCGGCGACGGCGCCCTCGGTATCGCCCTCGGCGGCCTCCTCGACCGCCGCCACGACGCCTTCGCCGTGGTCGTCGGCTTCGCCATGCGCCGCGTCGGCCTCGTGATGCACCGGAACGCCGTAGAACTCGTTGACCTCGTCATGCTCGCCGAAGAACGAACCGAACCAGATCATGCCCGCCAGGATCGACCCTGCCGCCAGGACGCCCAGCGGGACCAGCATGGTCATCGGCGATTCGTGCGCGTGCTCGTGGGTGTGCTTGTCGCCCCGCGGCGCGCCGTAGAAGGTCATGAAGATCAGCCGCCACGAATAGAAGCTGGTCATCATCGCCGCGATCACCAGCAGCCAGAAGCCGTAATTGCCGGCCGCGGTATGCGCGCCCCAGGCGCTCTCGATGACCGCGTCCTTCGACAGGAACCCGGCAAAGCCGATATGGGTCAGCGGGATGCCGACCCCGGTGATCGCCAGCGTGCCGATCATCATCGCCCAGAACGTATAGGGGATCTTTTTGCGCAGCCCGCCATAGTTCCGCATGTCCTGCTCGTGGTGCATGGCGTGAATGACCGAGCCGGCGCCGAGGAACAGCATCGCCTTGAAGAAGGCGTGGGTGAACAGGTGGAACATCGCCGCCGAGTAGACCCCCACGCCCGCGGCCACGAACATGTAGCCCAGCTGCGAACAGGTCGAATAGGCGATGACGCGCTTGATGTCGTTCTGCACCAGGCCCACGGTGGCGGCGAAGAACGCCGTCGAGGCGCCGATGATGACCACGAAGGTCTTGGCCTCGGGCGCGAACTCGAAGATCGGCGACATGCGGCAGACCAGGTAGACCCCCGCCGTCACCATGGTGGCGGCGTGGATCAGCGCGGAAACCGGCGTCGGGCCCTCCATCGCGTCCGGCAACCAGGTGTGCAGGAACAGTTGCGCCGACTTGCCCATTGCGCCGATGAACAAGAGGAAGGCCACCAGATTGGCCGCGTTCCACTCGGCCCACAGGAAGGTCAGCTCGGTCTGCGCCAGGTCCGGCGCGGCGGCAAAGACGATGTCGAAGTCGATGCTGTCGGTCAGGAAGAACAGCGCGAAGATGCCCAGGGCGAAGCCGAAATCGCCGACCCGGTTGACGATGAACGCCTTGATCGCGGCGGCATTGGCCGAGGGTTTGCGGAAGTAGAACCCGATCAGCAGGTAGGACGCGACGCCCACGCCCTCCCATCCGAAGAACATCTGCACCAGGTTGTCAGAGGTCACCAGCGCCAGCATCGCGAAGGTGAAGAACGACAGATACGCGAAGAACCGCGGCTTGTAGACCTCGCCCTCGCGGAAATTGACGTCGTGGTCCATGTAGCCGTAGCTATAGAGATGCACGAGCGCCGAGACCGTGGTGACGACGACCAGCATGATCGCGGTCAGCCGGTCCATACGGATCGCCCAGTCGGTGCTGAGCGAACCCGATTCCACGAACCGCATGATCGTGATGCGTTCGCTTTCCCCGTCGAAGCCCAGGAACACGATCCAGGACAGAAGCATGCAGAGGAACAGGATACCGGTGGCGACGGTGATCGCGGCAAACTCGCCGATCAGCCGCCAGCCGAAGCCGCAGATCAGCGCGCCGAAGAACGGGGCGAGAAGGATGAAGGCTTCCATCAGTGCTATCCCTTCATCACGTTGACGTCTTCGACGTCGATGGTGCCGCGGTTGCGGAAAAAGCAGACCAGGATGGCCAGGCCGATGGCCGCCTCGGCGGCAGCGACCGTCAGCACGAACAGCGTGAAGATTTGCCCGACCAGGTCGCCCAGGAACGCCGAAAAGGCGACCAGGTTGATGTTCACGGCAAGCAGCATCAGCTCGATCGACATCAGGATGATGATGACGTTCTTGCGGTTCAGGAACAGCCCGAAGATGCCGATGACGAACAAGGCGCCCGCCACGCTGAGATAATGCTCAAGTCCGACCATCGCGTCCCTCGTGTCTTTTCTTCTTCTCGCGCCGCCGCCGGATCGCGGTAACGCTCAGCGCCACCAGCCCGATCAGGGGCAGAAGTGGCGCAAATTGATCCATCCCGGCGCCTAGAGCCCCTGCCCCGGCTTCACGTCGCGCACTTCCATCGCCTGAGCCGGGTCGCGGTACATCTGCGCCAGCACGTCCTGCCGCTTGATCCAGGTGCGGTGCCGCACGGTCAGCACGATCGCCCCGATCATCGCCACCAGCAGGATCAGCCCCGCCAACTGGAATTGCAGGATGTAGTCGTCATAGACCAGCTGCCCCAGCGCCGCGGTGTTATGCACCTCGCTGGCCGCCGGGCTGACCGCGGCGCGCAGGCCCTCGGCCTGGTCCGAGAAGGTCCAGCTGCCGTAGACCAGCCCCAGCTGCATCAGCAGGATCACCCCGATCAGCAACGCCAGCGGCATGTATTTCGACATCTCGCCCTTCAGCTCGGCGAAATCGACGTCCAGCATCATCACCACGAACAGGAACAGCACCGCCACTGCGCCGACATAGACGATGATCAGCAGCATCGCGACGAACTCGGCGCCCAGCAGCACGAAAAGCCCCGCCGACGACAAAAACGCAAGGATCAGCCACAGCACCGAATGCACCGGGTTGCGGCTGACCACCACCAGCAGACCAGCCGTCACCACGGTGATGCCGAGGACGTAGAACGTGAAATCGGCGACGGTCATGCGGTCTCCTCCGTCTCGCCATCCATCACCTCGCGGGCGAGGTCCATGGCTTTCGTCATCGCGGGCACGCCGCCGAACATCGCGGCCAGCGCGATGGTCTCGGCGATCTCCTGGTGCGTGGCCCCGGCCTCGAGAACGTGGCGCACGGTCAGGCGCACCTGGCTTTCGGCCTGCGCGCCCTGCACGGTCAGCCCGAACAGCGTCAGCAACAGCCGGGTCTTGGCGTCCAGCCCGTCCGGGCTGATCCCCTTGCCCATGAAGGCCTCCATCCACTCCTTGGGCATGGTCGGCCACAGCGCCTCCATATCCCTCAGCGAGAAGCTTTCCAGCTCGGGATTCAGCGCGCGCGCCCATTGCTGGCCCAGGGCCATCATCTCGGCGAAGGGGTTGGATTGCTCGTTCATCGGTACGGCGCGTCCAGTTCCAGGTTGCGGGCGATCTCGGACTCCCATCGGTCGCCGTTCTCGAGCAGCTTTTCCTTGTTGTAGTAGAGCTCTTCCCGGGTCTCGGTGGCGAACTCGAAATTGGGGCCTTCGACGATGGCGTCGACCGGGCAGGCCTCCTGGCAAAAGCCGCAATAGATGCACTTGGTCATGTCGATGTCGTAGCGCGTCGTGCGGCGCGACCCGTCGGCGCGCGGCTCGGCGTCGATGGTGATCGCCTGCGCCGGGCAGATCGCCTCGCACAGCTTGCAGGCGATGCAGCGCTCCTCGCCGTTGGGATAGCGGCGCAGCGCGTGCTCGCCGCGGAACCGGGGGCTGAGCGGCCCCTTCTCGTGCGGGTAGTTCAGCGTCGCCTTCGGCCCGAAGAAATACCGGAACCCCAGGCCGAAACCCTTGATGAAATCCCACAGCAGGAAATATTTCGTCGCGCGGGCATAGTCGATTTCCATGTCAGACTCCGTCCAGCCGGGTTTCGCCGGCATTCTCGTGCCCGGCCCATTTCACTTCATAGTCGCTCTGCAGCGTTTCCTCGGCAATCGCCGAGTCCGGCAGCCGCTCGACCTCGTAATAGAGGTAGAACCGCGAATGCGGGATCCGGCCCTTCAGCCGCAACCGGTGACCCAGCTCGGCCGGATCGCGGAAGGTCAGGTGGTATTCCTTCAGGTTCGCCGGCGCCTTTGTGATGCCGCGGCAATCGTGCACCTCGCAATGCGCGGTCCGCCGCCAGAAGGTCCAGACCAGGTCGGGGCTGAACTGGTAAAGACCGTGGCCATTGAACCCGTTCATCCCGTTGGCGCTGACGAACCGCCCGCCGGGCTTGAGCATCCGGAACACGTTCTCCAGCGCCACGGGGATGTTGAACACATGCTCCAGCGTGCCGCCATCGAAGATGAAGTCGAACTGGCCTTCCAGCTCTTCCGGGATCGGCTTGTTCAGGTCATGCAGGATCGCGGCGCCCTCGTAATCCGAGAAATCCATCGCCTCCATCTCGCCGAAACCAAGCTTGCGCATCAGCGTCTCGCAATAGCCGTCTTCCTGCAGATAGTCGAAGCGCTTGCCCTCCAGCCCGTGCGTCCGCAGCGCGCGTTCGTAAAGCTTGGCGAACTGGCTCTCGATCTGGAAGGTATGGCGGCCCAGCATCAGGGTGCGGCCCTTGGGCTTGAACCGGGTCGACAGCTCGCAGAGCCGTTCGAAAAGGACGTAGTCGACCCCCATCCCGGATCAGCCCCCCATCACCGTCCAGCGCGCCCAGAACCCGCCCAGCACCTGGTACTGCGCCAGGAAGGCGACGATGGCGACCCAGGCGAGGCTCAGAGGCAGGAACACCTTCCAGCCCAGCCGCATCAGCTGGTCGTAGCGGTAGCGCGGCACGATCGCCTTCACCATGGCGAAGAGAAAGAAGAAGAACGCCATCTTGGCGACCATCCACAGCGGGCTGTCGGGGAGGAACGGGATCGGCGACAGCCAGCCGCCGAAGAACATCAGCGAGATCAGCGCGCACATCAGGAAGATCGCGATGTACTCGCCGGCCATGAACAGCAGGAACGGGGTGGACGAGTATTCCACCTGGTAGCCCGCCACCAGTTCGGATTCCGCTTCCGGCAGGTCGAAGGGCGGGCGGTTGGTCTCGGCCAGCGTCGAGATGAAGAACAGCGCCACCATCGGCAGGTGCGGCAGCCAGTACCAGTTGAACAGCCCCCAGTCGCCATCCTGCGCGCGCACGATGTCGCCGAAGTTCAAGGACCCGGTCGAGATAATCACGCCGACGATAATAAAGCCGATCGAGACCTCGTAGGAGATCATCTGCGCGGCAGAGCGCAAGCTGCCCAGGAACGGATATTTCGAGTTCGACGCCCAGCCGCCCATGATCACGCCGTAGACCTCCAGCGACGAGACCGCGAAGACATAGAGGATCGCGACGTTGATGTCGGCCAGCACCCAGTTGTCGCTGAATGGGATCACCGCCCAGGCGATCATCGCCAGCACGAAGCTGGTCATCGGCGCCAGCATGAACACCGCCCGGTCGGCGCCGGCCGGGATCACCACCTCCTTGACCACGTATTTCAGCGCATCGGCCACCGATTGCAGCAGGCCGAAGACGCCGACGACGTTGGGGCCGCGGCGCATCTGCACCGCCGCCCAGACCTTGCGGTCGCCATAGACGAGAAACAGGAGGCTGATCATCACGAAACCGATGACCAGCAGGCTTTGGGCCGCGATGATCAGTCCGATGCCCAGGCCGGTTTCAAAGAAGTCGTCCATGCGTCCTCACACCGTGGGTATGCCTTGTTCCGCGCAGTGCGCCACCGTGACCTCGGCGTCGATCGTCCTTTCGCCGCGAGGCAGCGCAGGTGATATCGTGTAAACCGCATCTCCCCGCCAAACGCCACCCTCTTCGACGATATTTGTGCGCAGGTGGCGGGCGAAACCATAGCCCCGGATCAAGGCATATTGCGCCGCGGCGCATTCGGCATAGGCCGCCACGTCGGCGCGGTCGCGGGCGCCGCGCATCTGGACAAGAAAACTGACCAGATCGCCGTCGAGCAGCCGGGTCTCGATCCCCTGGTAGGCCGGGGTGAACGGCGCGGGATCGGGCGTGCCGGAACCGTTCGGCGCGCAGGATGCAAGCCCGGCGCACAGGACCGGCACCGCCAACCGGCGCAGGCTGTGCCGCCGCACGCTATTCCGCCGCGATCGGCGTCTCGGCGCGGGCGCGGGCGGCCGCGCTCAGCTCCGCCATCAGGCTCGACGCCCGGGCGATGGGGTTGGTCAGGTAGAAGTCCGCCACCGCCGGCTCGAACCGCCCGTCACCGGTCTTGTGCACCGGCAGCGGCTGCCAGTCGTTCTCGGGCACCTCGTCGATCCGGCCCATCATCGGGATATCTGCCACGATCTTGCGGCGCAGCTGCGCCAGGCTGTCGAACGGCAGCGTCGCGTCAAGTTGCGCCGACAGCGCGCGCAGGATCGCCCAGTTCTCCTTGGCCTCGCCGGGGGCAAAACTGGCCCGCAAGGCCAGTTGCGGGCGGCCTTCGGTATTGACGAACAGGCCCTGCTCCTCGGTATAGGCGGCGCCTGGCAGGATCACGTCGGCGCGGTGCGCGCCGCGGTCGCCGTGGCTGCCCTGGTAGATCACAAAGGGTCCGGCGGGAATCTCGGTCTCGTCCATCCCCAGGTTATAGACCACCTCGGCCCCGTCCAGCGCCGCCTCGAGCCCGCCATCGGTCACGCAGCCCGCATCCATCGCGCCCACCCGGCCCGCGGCGGTGTGCAGCACCAGGAATTTCGACTCGGTTTTCTCGGCGAATTTCATCGCCTGCGCCAGCACCGCCTCGCCATCCTCGCCGCGCAGCGCGCCCTGCCCGACGATCACCAGCGTCCGCTTGCCAAGCGCGTCGTCATGCGGGTCTTCGGCCATCTTCGCCAGCGCGGCGCGATCCTCGCCCAGGTGGAAATAGCCGTAGGTCAGATCGACCTTCGGCCCGACCACCCCGACCTTGGCCCCGGCCAGCCAGGCCTTGCGGATGCGCGCGTTCAGCACCGGCGCCTCGTCGCGCGGGTTGCAACCGATCAGCATGATCGCCTGCGCGCTGTCGATGTCCTCGATCCGCGCCGTGCCGACATAGGCCGACCGGTTGCGGGCGGGCAGCTTGGCGCCGTCCACCCGGCTTTCGACGTCGCCGCCCTGCCCCTCGACCAGTTGCTTCAGCGCATAGGCCGCCTCGACCGGCGCCAGGTCGCCGACCAGCCCGGCGATCTTCTTGCCGCGCATCGCCTCGGCCGCCGCGGCCAGCGCCTCGGCCCATGTCGCGGGCCGCAGCTTGCCGTTCTCGCGCACGTAAGGCTTGTCCAGCCGCTGCCGCCGCAGCCCGTCCCAGACGAACCGTGTCTTGTCGGAAATCCATTCCTCGTTGATGCCGTCGTGGTTGCGCGGCAAGAAGCGCATCACCTCGCGGCCCTTGCAGTCCACCCTGATGTTCGAGCCCAGCGCGTCCATCACGTCGATGCTCTCGGTCTTGGTCAGCTCCCACGGCCGGGCGGTGAAGGCATAGGGCTTCGACACCAGCGCGCCCACCGGGCACAGGTCGATGATGTTGCCCTGCAGGTTCGAATCCAGCGTCTCGCCCAGATAGGCGGTGATCTCGGCATCCTCGCCGCGCCCGGTCTGGCCCATCACGCTGATGCCCGCCACCTCGGTGGTGAACCGGACGCAGCGCGTGCAGGAGATGCAGCGCGTCATGTGGGTCTCGACCAGCGGCCCAAGATCAAGGTCCTCTGTTGCCCGCTTGGGCTCTCGGTAGCGGCTGAAATCCACCCCGTAAGCCATTGCCTGGTCTTGCAGATCGCATTCGCCGCCCTGGTCGCAGATCGGGCAGTCCAGCGGGTGGTTGATCAGCAGGAATTCCATCACCCCTTCGCGCGCCTTCTTCACCATCGGCGAGTTGGTGCGAACCACCGGCGGCGCACCTTCCGGCCCGGGCCGCAGGTCCTTGACCTGCATCGCGCAGGACGCGGCCGGCTTCGGCGGGCCGCCCACCACCTCGACCAGGCACATCCGGCAATTGCCGGCGATGGACAGCCGCTCGTGATAGCAGAAGCGCGGCACTTCGACGCCAGCCTGCTCGCAGGCCTGGATCAGGGTCATCGCCGGATGAACCTCGATTTCCTGGTCGTCGATGATGATTTTGCGAAGGTCACTCACTGGCGGCTCCTTGTGTCGGCGCTTGCGGCGAACTTAGCGGCTAAGTCCGGCAGGGACAACGCAAAGAGCACGGGCCGGCGGCACCGATTTCCGATCGTCCGACGATGGCCCGCCGCATTCAGGCGACGAACCGGCGGGCGCGTTACTTCGCGCTCAGAAGCGAGCCCGTGAACGTGTTCTTCTCGATTTCCTCGCGCCCCAGCCGGCAGTAGCTTTCCGCGTCGCCTTCGACGACGCCGTTCTGCTTCAGGTAGGCCGCGACCAGCGCATCGCGCTTGGCGCGCGCCGCCCCGTCCTTGGAAATGGCGCGGAAATCGTCGTCGCTATAGCCCAGCGAGCGGGCGTAATTGGCCAGCTCGTTCAGCTTGAACAGGGCGCGCACCTTGCGCGCGTCGATCGACGGGCAGTGCTTTTGGATCTGATAGCCCACCTCGCCGGCTACCAGTTCGCCCATCACCCGGGCGTTGTTCTCCAGCGGCGGCAGGGCCGTGGCCGCCGTGGCCGGGGCCGAGAGGATCAGAGCGGCCAG
>JAHELH010000057.1 GCA_024644285.1 Paracoccaceae bacterium
AAGCGCGCCGCGCTGTTTCGAGGACCCGCGCGGACGTTTCTCCGGGCGGGGCCGTCTGGTCGTCTCTCCGCGAACCACCGAGGAAATCTCCGCCATCGTCCGGATTTGCGCCGACGCGCGGATCGGGATCGTTCCGATCAGCGGCGGGACTGGTGTCGTCGCGGGACAGCTGTCCATCGACCGCGATGACGCACTCATTCTGTCTCTGGAACGGATGAACGCGATCCGCGAGGTCTCTGTCGATGACGGTGTCATGATAGCCGAGGCGGGATGCATCCTGGAAAACGTGCATGCCGCGGCACAGGAGCACGGGCTGATGTTCCCGCTCAGCATGGCCTCGAAGGGCAGCTGCTGCATCGGCGGCAATCTGGCGACGAATGCCGGCGGCATCCAGGTGGTGCGTCACGGAAACGCGCGGGATCTGTGCCTGGGGATCGAGGCAGTTTTGCCGGACGGCGCGGTGCTGAGCGAACTCAGCCCGCTGCGCAAGAACAATACCGGCTACGACCTTCGGAACCTGCTGATCGGAAGCGAGGGCACGCTGGGGATCATTACGGCCGCGACGCTGGTGTTGAAACCGATCGACCCGGAGACGGCAACGGCGTTTTGCGCCATCGCCTCGCCGGGCGCGGCGCTGCAGCTCTTCAGGCATCTGCGCGGGGAACTGGGCGAGTCCCTCACGGCGCTCGAATTGATGAGCGATTTCGGGCTGCGACTGGTGTCATCGCACTTCCCCTCGCTGGGCCTGCCCTTCAGTGATCGGCACGACTGGTACCTGCTCGTTGAAGCCGCCGGTCCGGAGGGTATCGGCGGGCGCCTTGAGGATGCGCTTGGCACTGCTCTGGAGCGTCACCTTCTTTCCGACGCGGTATTTGCACGCTCCGAAGCGCAGCGAAAGGCGCTTTGGGACCTTCGCGAAAATACGCCCGAGGCCAATCGGCTGAGCGGCGCGATCTGCAGCAGCGACACCTCTGTGCCGATCAGCCGGGTGGAGGATTTCATTCATCGCACCGTGCAATCCGTCGCGAAGGTTCATCCCGGTCTGCGGATCAACAGCTTCGGGCATATCGGCGACGGCAACATCCATCACAACGTCTTTCCGCCCGACGGGGCCAAGAAGACTGCCTTCGTAGCGAAGCATCCCGGCATCATCGAGGACGTCCGCATGGCGATCAACGAGGCGACACATGCCTGTGGCGGATCGATCAGCGCGGAACACGGCATCGGCCGGCTGAAGACCAACGACCTGCGGATCTATGCCGGCAAGGCGCGGCTCGATGCCATCCGGCGGATCAAGGCCGCACTCGATCCCCACAACATCATGAACCCCGGCGCGCTGATCGACTAGATCACAGCTCCAGCACGGGAAGCTTCAGAGACCCGGCCACGGCCCGCAGCGCGTCCCGGTGGTCGCCGTAAGCCAGCGCCACGTGGTGTTCCAGACCGCTGTCGATGATGTCATTCAGAACTGCGCCGGCAGGGCGGTCAAAGCCAAGGACGCCGGACGTGCCGGTAAAGGCCATGGGACGGCGCAGCATCCGGGCCCGGGCCAGAACCATCTTGGCGCGGCCGAAGGCCTTCGAGATCCGCAGAAGGGTGACCGTGCCGGGTCTCAGCGGGAATTGATACAGCAGCGGCTGTTTGCGGTTGGTGTGGACAGTGGCGGTTGCGGCGGCCGTTTCGTCGCGCATCGACAGCGGCGCCTGCCCGCAGTGCCAGACCACACCGGTACCGTCGCCCGCATCCATGTCTACGAGGTCGGTCAGGAACACCGGCGCTTGAGCGGCTTCCTGCAGGATCAGCTGCGTCAGGGCGCCGTAAACATCCGCTTCGCAGGCGCAGGGCACGCGCGCCTCGCCCATCATCGCGGCGGGACCGCAGACCGCACCGCCGTATTCGGTAAACGTCTCGGGCCAGCAGCGGATCGCAAAGGCATCGTACCCGCCGCCGGCGCGCAATTCCTCAAGTCCGGCTTTCAGGCGCAGCGAACGGTCAAGCTGCTTTTGGTCGACGGCATCCAGCCCTTGCACCTGGGTCTCGACCAGATCGCGCAGGCGGGCCGCCTCGGCGTCCGGCACGGCCCGGGCCGCGTCGAACAGCGTGCCAAGCGCAAGTTCGTCGACGGTCACCCCGGCAAGCGCCGAGATGTCCTTGGCATTGTAGTCGCAGGTGTCAAAGCCCGCGGGCCGCTCGCCGATCCGGGCGATCCGCCGCCCTTTGACCGCGTCAGCGATCCGGGCGCCCTCGGCCGTGCATTTTCCGACGGGCCCGGCATCCAGCCGTCCGGCTCGCCGCCCGCCGGCCAGCAACTCGGCAATATCTGCGTCGATCTCGCTGTCAGGATCGGCATAGAGCCAGGAAAACGTCCGATGTCTCAGGCCAAGCGCGTGGCTTGCCAGGTTGAGGCCGCAGAACGCGTTCAGCCGCAGACGGCCGCCAAGGCGCGGTTCCGGCACGGCCCAGATCGACAATGGCTGCTCGAACGCCTCCGCCGCGGCGATGGTCATCGCGGCGTCGCTGAAGGTCACCTGCAGGATCATCAGCTGGTCGATAGATGCGCGCAACAGCCCGTCCACCGCAGCGCGGGTCGTGGGCGCATCGAACAGCAACTCGCGCGGTCCGGCGATCTCGTGGCCGCTGCGATCCAGCGCCGCCAGCATCCGCCCAAGTTTCTCTTCGGCGAACGCAACATCGAAGGTCGGGCGGCCAAGCGCGAGTATGCCGATTTTCACGACCTAATTCCCGAAATCGGCGTATTCGTGCCGGAATCCGGCATCGGCGGGCGCAAAACGCGCACCCTCGGGCCCGTAGCAGGGATGGGACGTCCAGCTTGCGGCGTTGTCGTCGGCAAGCCGGCAGATATCGGCCATGTAGTCCGCAGCGCCGCCTTGCAGACCGTCGCGGATGGCTTCCCAGTCCGGATAGGCCCTGAACGCATCCAGCCAGATGGCGCGGCCCGCCAGAAAACCCGACGCCCCGGCGGCGAAGGCGTGTCTTAGGACCGCGCGGAATTCCGGCTTGCCGGCGCCCGCTGACAGCATCACCCAGGGGCGGCCCGCCAGTCGCCCCAATTCGTCGAACACCGCCTGCACCTCGGCGGAGCCGTCGGCATCCGCCGCGTTCACCGGGCTTTCCAGCTTGAAGACATCGACGCCGTAATCGGGCTTGGCGAATTCCTCGACCGAGCCCAGCACGTCGTCGGCCTTCTTGCCCTTCAGCTCGACGTAGTCCTTCGTCTGATGGGCATCGGCGGCCAAGGGATAGACCAGCAGTTCGAACAGGAAGGGAATGTCATAGCGCGCGCATTGTTCGCCCACGTCTTTCACATAGTCCTTCTGCGCCTGGTTCACCGCCGCGTCGGCGTCAGGCCGATACCAGGCCAGCACCTTGACCGCATCCGCGCCCATGCGCTTGATCTTCGCAACGGACCAGTCGTCGATGCTGGCCGACAGGCGGCCGCCGGGCGTTTCCTTGAACTGGCTATCCTCCAGCGTGACGATCAGACCCTTGGCCAGCGACATGTGATCGATGCTGTGCGGGATGGCGTAATGCGGGTCAAGCAGCATCGCGGTGCTCTGCGCCTGCAGGCACTCCACCAGCATCCTCTTGAACCGCGCGACCTGGTCCCAGGGCGCCTCTTCGACGCCCAAATGCTCGGCAATGGGCTTCTTGATCGGCGGGCGCTGGTCCACGGCCGTCATCTTGAAGACGCCGTTTGCGTCCGCCATTCGGCGCAAGCCCCAAAGTTTTCCAGGTGTCAGTTGCATCATGATCGCTCCTTGAGAAAGGCGTCTACAGCGGCGCGGTCCGGGCAGCCCGCGCGGCCACCGAAACGCATACATTTCAGCGCTGCCGCGGCGTTGGCGAAGCGGATGGACTCCGATTCGGGCCGCCCCTCGGCGAGGGCCAGGGCGAAGGCGCCGTGCCAGACATCCCCGGCGGCCAGTGTATCCTTGACCGGAACCTCGAAGGCAGGGACATGGGCGATACCCGTCGCGCCGGTATAGAACACTCCGTTCGCGCCATCGGTGACGCAGGCCCAGCCGGGCAGGTCCCCGGCGACCGCATGCAGGGCGTCTGCGGCGTCTTCGCCGTCGCACAGCGATCTCAGGCCGGTTCGCGAAAAGGCGACATGGCTCGCCGCGTCAAGCAGTTCCGGCGCAATCGGCGCTTCGCCGTCGAGCACACCGGGAACGCCCCAGTTCCTTGCCATCTGCAGGGCGACCGCCGCGCCCGCTGGCCAGCGCGGATCGACGAGAACCGCCCGCGCACGCCCGACGCGTTGCAGCCAGCCGGTATCGTTTGTCAGACCATCGCCGCGATAATTCACGATCTGACGTTCGCCGGACGCATCGACGTAGATCGAGGAATACGAGGACCGCCCGGCGCGGGCACGGTGCAGAAACTCCGTCACGACGCCGACGGATCTAAGATCGCTTTCGATCAGATCCGCGACGGGATCGTTGCCCAGGCGCGCGGCCAGCACCGCCCGGCCGCCCAGCCTGGAAATCGCCACGGCAGCGTTCGCCGCCATGCCGCCGCCGACGATTTCGGCCGTCGCGGCGCGGTACTTCTCCGCCGCCCGCGGCAATGCCTCGACCCCGAAGACGAAATCCAGCGACGCCATGCCCAGAACCAGGATTTCGGTCAAGGTCGCGGATGGCGGGCACGGCCACAGCCGCGATCCGCCCCGTGCCTGGGTCCCGAAATCTTCTCGCGCAATGTCACGCCAGTCATGTTCCCTTCGGTCGTCCACTTCGATGGGGTTTCATGACATACACAGCAATTCAACGGAATTGCACAGCCGATTGTCGTGCACGGACAGCGTCTGCAATTGCCAGCGTACCATGATTCCGGCGCCGACCAATTTGTCACCGCGCAGGGTCAGACGCGAAAGATCGGCCGCCAGACCTACGATGTCTGCAGCCTTGGCAGCGACAGGACGACGCCGCTCGTCGTGCAGCGGCGGCCGGCGACCGGCGACCGGCGACCGGCGTTCTATCCGGCGATGGCCTACAAGCCTAGCCCGCGTGGTTCAGCAGGACGCGAAGGGCGCGGTCGACGATGGTGCCGACGGAAACCCGGCGGTTGTCCATTGCGGCCTTCGACGAAATCACCGACACAAGGCGCGGATACGCCCGGCCCTGGATCGCGAAGACCGGCGCGCCGGACGCGCCGAATTCAACCTCGCAATCCATCACCAGAATATCGCCCTGTCGGGCCAGCACGTCGCAGGGATGCTGCAGAATTGGCGTGGTCTTTTGGCTGAGCGTGTACGAAATGACGCCCATTTCGTCGCCCTTGGAGGGTAGCGCATCGGTGGCGAAGGGCCGGATCTGCGTGCCGTCGATTGGCGCGTCAAGCCGCAGCAGGGCAATATCCGTGCTGGCGTCGTGCGGACCCCGGTGATCATGCCTGTAGCCGGGATGCGCGACGATTTCCGAGATCCCACGCGTGGCCTTGGCCGCGCCGGCGTTCAGCCCCGCCTCGAAGGTTATCCTGCCGGCGTCAAAGCGGCGCCCCGTTTGGGGGTCGTACATGCAATGCGCCGCCGTAATCACCAGATCCGGAGCGATCAGCGCGCCTGTGCACATTGCGCGGCTTGCCATTGTCAGGCGTCCGACGGCCTCCCATCCTGCGACCTGCGTCGCGGCGCTGGGTCTTTCTTGAGCTTTTGTGGCGGCCGGTACGCCAAGTCCGAGGAAAAGGGCAGCTGTTATTGTTAGGATTTTCATTTTTCCTCCGCGTTCCCCCTGGGTCGGACAATATCCGGCGGTACGGCAGGATTAGGGTCCAAAGGTGAACGGCGGCGGCAATCTCAAGGTTTGATTGTGGCGCGCTGTGCGACGATAATGCGGCAGGGCGCGGTTCGTTTCGCAGATTCCGCGGATTGCGAAAAATACGATGGTCGTGTTTGTTTTCCATAGGCTTTGCGCGTCGGCTGGAAGCGTGGCGCATGTCAGCCAACCGGCGTTTCGCCGCAGCATTCGCGAGTTCGTTACCGCTAACATTTTCCGCCATACCTGTCGCGCTTTCCCGTTTACCCCGCCTGCCATTGCACCTACAAAATGCTGCAGGTGCAAAACGGGGGCGCACGCATGGCTGAGTTCCAGAAGATCCTGATCGCCAACCGCGGCGAGATCGCGATCCGGGTGATGCGGGCGGCCAACGAGTTGGGCAAACGCACCGTCGCGGTCTATGCCGCCGAGGACAAGCTGAGCCTGCACCGCTTCAAGGCCGACGAGGCCTATCAGATCGGCGAGGGGCTGGGGCCGGTCGCGGCCTATCTTTCCATCGACGAGGTGATCCGCGTGGCCAAGAGTTGCGGCGCGGACGCGATCCATCCGGGATACGGGCTTTTGTCCGAGAACCCCGATTTCGTCGAAGCTTGCGCCAAGAACAACATCACCTTCATCGGCCCGAAGGCCGAGACCATGCGCAAGCTGGGCGACAAGGCCAGCGCGCGCAAGGTCGCCATCGCGGCCGGCGTCCCGGTGATCCCGGCAACCGAGGTGCTGGGAGACGACATGGGGGCGATCCGCAAGGAGGCCGCCGAGATCGGCTATCCGCTGATGCTCAAGGCCTCCTGGGGCGGCGGCGGGCGCGGAATGCGGCCGATCGCCTCTGAGGACGAGCTTGAGGAGAAGGTGCGCGAGGGGCGGCGCGAAGCGGAAGCCGCATTCGGCAATGGCGAAGGCTATCTGGAGAGGATGATCCTGAAGGCCCGCCACGTCGAGGTGCAGATCCTCGGCGACCAGCACGGGAACATATACCATCTGTGGGAGCGCGACTGTTCCGTCCAGCGCCGCAACCAGAAAGTGGTGGAGCGGGCCCCTGCCCCGTACCTGTCCGGCACCCAGCGCGAAACCTTGTGCAATCTGGGCAAGAAGATCGCCCAGGCGGTGAATTACGAATGCGCCGGAACCATCGAGTTCCTGATGGATATGGCCTCGGGCGAGTTCTACTTCATCGAGGTCAATCCCCGCGTTCAGGTCGAGCATACCGTGACCGAGGAGGTCACCGGCATCGACATCGTGCGCGCGCAGATCCTGATCGCCGAGGGCAAGTCCCTGGTTGAGGCCACCGGGACAGCCACGCAATACGACGTGAAGCTCGACGGCCACGCGATCCAGTGCCGGATCACCACCGAGGATCCGTCGAACAACTTCATCCCGGATTACGGCCGCATCACCGCCTATCGCGGGGCGACCGGCATGGGCATCCGGCTGGACGGCGGCACGGCCTATTCCGGCGCGGTGATCACGCGATACTACGATTCGCTGCTAGAGAAGGTCACCGCCTGGGCGCCGACGCCCGAGGCGGCCATCGCGCGAATGGACCGGGCGCTGCGCGAGTTCCGCATTCGCGGCGTGTCGACCAACATCGCCTTCGTCGAGAACCTGCTGCGGCACCCGACCTTCCTGAACAACGAGTACCACACCAAGTTCATCGACGAGACGCCGGAGCTGTTCGAATTCCAGACCCGGCGCGACCGGGCGACGCGGATCCTGACCTATGTTGCCGACATCACGGTGAACGGGCATCCGGAAGTGGCGGGGCGGCCCAGGCCGGCGGAGGACCTGCGCAAGGCCATTCCGCCGAAGCTGCGCACCGACACGCCGCCGCCGGGGACGCGGCAGATCCTCGACCAGTTCGGGCCCGAGGCGGTGGCCGACTGGATGCGCGACCAGAAGCAGCTGCTGATCACCGACACCACGATGCGGGACGGGCACCAGTCGCTGCTGGCGACGCGGATGCGCAGCCTCGACATGATCAAGGCGGCGCCGGTCTATGCCGCCAACCTGCCGCAGCTTTTCTCGGTCGAGTGCTGGGGCGGGGCGACCTTCGACGTGGCGTACCGCTTCCTGCAGGAATGCCCCTGGCAGCGGCTGCGCGACATCCGCGCGGCGATGCCCAACATCCTGACCCAGATGCTTTTGCGCGGCGCGAACGGGGTGGGCTATACCGTTTATCCCGACAACGTGGTGCGCGCCTTCGTCTTTCAGGCCGCGGAAAGCGGGGTCGACCTGTTCCGGGTCTTCGACTCGCTCAACTGGGTCGAGAACATGCGCGTCGGCATGGATGCGGTGATCGAGAGCGGCAAGATCTGCGAGGGCGCGATCTGCTATACCGGCGACATCAACGATCCCGACCGGGCAAAGTATTCCCTGAAATACTACGTCGACATGGCAAAGGAACTGGAGTCGGCGGGCTGCCATATCCTGGGCCTGAAGGACATGGCCGGGCTATTGAAACCGGTTGCGGCGACACAGCTGTTCAAGGCGCTGAAGCAAGAGGTCGGGCTGCCGATTCATTTCCACACCCATGACACCGCAGGCATCGCCTGCGGCTCGATCCTGGCGGCCGCGGAGGCAGGGGTCGAGGCGGTGGATTGCGCAATGGACGCGCTCAGCGGCAACACCAGCCAGGCGACGCTCGGCACCATCGTCGAGGCCTTGCGGCATACCGAACGCGACACCGGGCTGGATATCGGGGCGATCCGGGAGCTGTCGAATTACTGGGAGGCGGTGCGCGGGCAATACGCGGCGTTCGAGAGCGGCATGCAGGCGCCGTCCTCCGAGGTCTACCTGCACGAGATGCCGGGCGGGCAGTTCACCAACCTCAAGGCGCAGGCACGGAGCCTCGGGCTCGAGGAGCGCTGGCACGAGGTCGCCCAGGCCTATGCCGACGTGAACCTGATGTTCGGCGACATCGTCAAGGTGACGCCATCGTCCAAGGTCGTGGGCGACATGGCGCTGATGATGGTCAGCCAGGGGCTGAGCGTCGACGAGGTGCTGGATCCGGAGACCGACATGTCCTTCCCCGATTCCGTTCTGGGCATGCTGCGCGGCAAGCTGGGGCAACCGCCGGGCGGCTTCCCCAAGGACATCGTGAAGAAGGCGCTGAAGGGCGAGAAGCCGTCCACCGAGCGCCCCGGCGCGGCGCTGAAGCCCGCGGACCTGGAGGCGGAGCGCAAGAAAGCCGAGACGGCCACGGGCCAAGAGGTCGATGACGAGGACCTGAACGGCTACCTGATGTATCCCGAGGTCTATACCGACTACATGGCCCGCCACACGGTCTATGGTCCGGTGCGCACGCTGCCGACGCGCACCTTCTTTTACGGCATGAAGCCGGGCGAGGAGATCAGCGCCGAGATCGACCCGGGCAAGACGCTGGAGATCCGCTGCCAGGCGGTGACCGAGCCGAACGAGGCGGGCGAGGCCAAGGTGTTCTTCGAGTTGAACGGCCAACCCCGCGTGATCCGCATCGCCGACCGCAAGGCCGCCGCCGCCGCGCCCGTGCGGCAGAAGGCCGAGGCCGGCAACCCGAACCACATCGGCGCGCCGATGCCCGGCGTGGTGGCGACGGTCGCCGCCAAGACGGGCGCGGCTGTCAAGAAGGGCGATCTGCTCTTGACCATCGAGGCAATGAAAATGGAGACCGGCCTGCATGCCGAGCGCGACGCCACAATCAAGGCCGTGCATGTGACGCCAGGCGCGCAGATCGACGCGAAGGATCTGCTGGTGGAGCTGGAGTAGAGCGCGACCGCGCCCGGATTACCCGGTGCAGCAGCTGTCGCCCTGCTGGATCGGCGGACAGGGCACGGTGCCGTAGGAGCAGAAGACGCAGCAATCGCCGGGCCTGGGCCGCAGGACAGTGCCGCAGGCGCGGCATTCGTAGAAGAACTGGCAGGCGTCGGTGGGCATCGTCTCTGCGGCCGCGTGGCCGCATTCGGGGCATGTGAGCACCGATTGCAGAACCATCCCGGCGGGCTCTGCCGGGTCCTGCCTGTCGCTACGCATCAGCCTTCGCCCTCGATGAGCGTGCTGTCGTAGCCCGCGTTGCGCAGCGCGGCGCGGATCGCCGCAACCCCCGTCACCGCGTCGTCATAGAGGATCTCGGCCTCGCGCAGATCCGAATTGGCGGTCACGGCCAGCACGCCCTCGACATCGCGCGCCGCGGCCTCGACGATGTAGGGACAGCTGGCGCAGAACATGCCCGGCACCGACAGCCGGGCCGATTGCTCGCCGGCCGAGAGCGGCGCGGCCAGCGCCACCAGAAACGCCAGGGCGGCGGGCAGGACAATCCGGTTTCGCATGCGATCTCTCCTCTACAATCCCAGCAACAGCGGCGCCAGCACGGGCGCGATCCAGTCCCAGAACAGCGCGATCAGCACCAGGCCGGTCGAGCCCCACAGCGCGCCCTTGACCAGCCGGTTCGGCAGCGGACGCGCGCAGGCGCCCTCCGCCGCGCAGGCCTTTTGGGTCCGGTACACATTCCAGTAGCCGTATCCGAGCGCGAGAGCGGCGAGCGCGATGAAAATCGGCTTGTAGGGCTCCAGCGCCACGAGGTTGCCGATCCACGCTCCCGAGACGCCGACGCTGAACAGGACCAGCGGCAGCACGCAGCAGCTTGACGCCGCGATCGCGCCCGCAGCCCCGGCCCAGGCGGCGAGACCGGCACGGCCGCGCGCATCGCGCGGCGCTTCGATCGCGGCGGTTGGGCGGGTCACGTAGCGTTGTCTTGCGGGCATGCCGGGCAATATGCATCCTGTAGCCACTACAGGATCAAGGGGATGGAAGTCACATGATCGCGATAGGCGAAGCCGCCCGGCGCAGC
>JAHELH010000058.1 GCA_024644285.1 Paracoccaceae bacterium
GTCATCCTTCTTCGGCGCGGCATTACATGCGCATTCTTGAATGTTTGCGGACAGAAAAAAGCCCGCACGGCGTGAACCGCGCGGGCTTCTGTATTACTGGCGAACCGCCGGGGTCTCGACCGACAGGCCGTTGCCGCGGGACTGGACGTAAAGCTCCAGCGCGCGGAACTCGTCCGAGCCCTCGGCGAAGGTCTCGGCCATGGTGTCGCGAATGCAGCCGCGGAAGCGGTTGTGCTTCGAGATCAGCTTGGCCTGCTTCAGCCGGTATGTCGGGAAGCCGTTGATCTGGCCCATGCTCAGGTGGTCGGCCCGGATCATGTTGCCCCAGTTGTCCTCGTGGCAATTGGCGCAGCTTAGTTCAAGCTGCCCGTACCGGGTATAGTACATCTCCTTGCCCTGCTCCCAGAAAGGAGCGGCGGGGCCGTCGATCGCCACGTTCACCGGCATGCCGCGCGACTGAAGGCCGATCAGCGCGACCATGGACTGCATCTCGTCGCCCGACCATTTCCAGGGTTCGGCACCCATGGCCTTGGCGCGGTGGCCGTTCAGCAGGTCTTCCATCACGACGAGCTTGCCATCGATCACCTTGGGCATGGTCGCCGCCAGACCGGCGAACTGCTCCGGTCCGTCGTGACACGAGGCGCATGACTTGCCCTCGGTGCCATCGACCGTGTTGAACAGGTCCATCGCCTGATCGATGAACAGCATCGCCGGGTTGTCGAAATCGTCGGTCTGCAGCGACTGTGTCTCGTCGGTCCGGAAGCGCCAGCCCGAATAGATCGTGCTGCCCAGCGCACCGCCAAGGTGATCCGGCGCGGCGGTCTCGGTGACCATGTTGAGATCGCCGTTGATCATCAGGTTGTCGTCGTCGGGTCCGGCGACCGCCGGGGCGGCCAGCGCCAAGGCGAGAGCCGTCGCCGAGAGTGCCTTGATTATTTTCATTGTTGTCCTCCCTGGGGCTCGGTCAGCCGACCTCGATGGCCTTGGTTTCTTCGTAGACCGACCCGTCATCGTCGTACCACTTGAACTGGAATTCGCCGCTTTCGGGCACGGTCGCCTCGAACTCGAAATAGGGGTTTGTCGAGATCGCCGGCTCCAGCGTGACGTCGATCACGTTCTGGCCGTTGAAGTCGGCCGTGAAGCGGTTGATGATCGAGCGCGGAATTGGATTGCCGTCGCTGTCCTTGCGCTGGCCCGACTCCATTTGGTGGCTGATCAGCGTCTTGATTATGATCGTCTCGCCCGCGGACGCGCTCTTCGGAACCTTGACGCGGGGCTTCACACCTTCTGCCATGTTTCAGATCCTTTCTGTTCCGGTCAGCCGCCGCAGCCGCCGATGGTGACTTTGACTTCCTTGGACGTGCGGACGAACGAGCCGTCCGACATCTTGGCAATGGCGATCACGTCCTGGGTCCCGGCCAGCCGGATGCGCGTCGACGCGGTCTGCGACGCGGCAAGCGGGCCGAAGTTGAACGTGGCCACGTCGGGCCGGGGGTTGCCCGCGGCCAGCAGCATGATCGCCGTGGCGCCCGGGGCGGAGACCTCGATCGGCACCGTGTTGCCGTTCTCGGCGATCTCGGGTGCGTTCAGGTCGATGCCGCCTTCGCCGACCTCGGCGCCGCCGGTGAAGGCGGAAACGGCATCCTCGACCGAGGCCAGGGCCGGCAGCGGAATGGCCGCCGCGGCGGCCGCGCCAAGCGCGGTGATCAGCGTTTCGCGTCGTGTCAGTTTCATCAGTCGATCTCCTCGCTAGGGGCGGGTCAGCTGTCTTTCAGCGTCATCAGGTAGGCGACCACGTCTTCCACCTGCTGCGCGGTCAGCAGCGGGTCGAGCGCGCCTTCGGCCGCCTTGCCGGTAAAGCCGTTGCCGGGCCGGATATAGCCGTCGTTCCTGTAGAAGGACGGCATCATGGTGTCCGGGAACATCATCTTGGCATTCGCCACGATGCCGCGCAGCTCGGCCTCGGACCAGCGGTCGGCGACGCCGTCAAGCGGCGGGCCCACTTCGCCGTGAAATGGCCATTCGGCAAGATCGGACACGGCGTGACAGGCGATGCAGTTGCCCGACCCCTTGTTCATCACCTCGCGGCCGGCGGCCGGGTCACCTGGTTGCCCGGTCAGCGACATCGTTACCGCGCCGTCCTCGAAATTGACCTCGGACGGAGCCGGCGGCTCTGCGGCGGCGGGTGCGGCGCCCAAAAGGACGACAGCCAAGGCTGCTGAGATTCGTTTCATGGGTCCTCCCTATTCCCATTTTTCGCGCAACGTACAGCACAAGCGGGCGGTGACGCAACTTCAAATTCACATTATTGAATTACTATCTCGTATCGCCGTCGTCCCGTTCGCGGATCATCCGCCCGTGATAGCGCTGAAAGTCCTCTTCGGACTGGTCCAGATGCCTGTTTTCCTTGACCCAGGTCAGCAGGTCCAGCGTGGTCCCGGCAGAGAACGCACCGGGCATCACCGCCGCCGCCTGACGGGTCAGCGGCACGCCCTCGTCGACCGTTTCGCCCAGTAGAATCATCGTCGGGGTGAACAGGACGCCCCATTTCCGCGCGGCCTCTTTCTCGGACAGCGCCTCGCCGTCCAGATCGACGACCTCGACATCGCCGTGCAGATTCATCTGCACCGGGAAATAGTCGTCTTCCAGCATCGCCTTCACCCTCGGATCGGTGAAGGTGTTCTCGTGCATGTCGCGGCAGTAGAGGCATCCGCGCTGCTCGACCAGCACCAGCAGCCGCTTGCCTTCGGCGGCAGCTTCCGCGGCGTCTTCCTGCAGATCCTTGAAGGTGTCGCGCAGCCAGTCGGGCTTGTGCAGCCCGTCGTCCCCCATCTGGATATCGGCGGCGGCAGGCAGCGCCAACGCGGCGGCCATCAGCAATGCGAACACGTATCTCATCGGGTCTCCTCCCTTGTCCTGGCCTCAACCGATCTGCGGCCAGTATTGCACCATCCAGTTGGCGATGTAATTCACGGTCTCGGTAGCGATCAGCACCCCGAACAGCACCAGCGTCGCGCCCATCACCTTTTCCACTGTCCCCAGATGCCGCCGGAACCTGGCCATCCAGGCCAGGAACGGCCGCACGAAGAACGCGGCCAGCACGAAGGGCGCCGTCATGCCGGCTGCATAGGCCAACAGCAGCACCATGCCCTGCGACACCGTCTCTTGCCCGCCGGCCATGAACAGGATGGCGGCCAGCACCGGCCCGACGCAGGGTGTCCAACCGAACGCGAAGGCCAGCCCGATGACGAACGAGCCGAAGACGGTGGCGTCACGGACATCGCCTGCCTGGGTCCCGAATTGGCGATAAAGAAACCCGATCCGGATCACGCCGAGGAAATGCAGCCCCATGGCGACGATCAGCGCCGCCGCGACCCAGCGCAGCACGTCCAGCCACTCGCGGACCAACTGGCCGAGCATCGTCGCCGTTGCACCCAGGGCAACGAAGATCGTCGCCACGCCGGCGGCGAAGAACACCGCGTTGACGACGGCGCGCCGGCGGATGTCAGGCGCGACAGTGGCGTCGCCGGCCATCGCCGTCATGCCCGCCCCGGCGAGATAGGTCAGGTAGAACGGCACGATGGGCAGGACGCAGGGCGACAGAAACGACAAAACGCCGGCGAGTAGCGCACCGGCCACGGTCACGTCGAACATGGGCGACTCGCTTGCCTGAACCACATTTTCATATTAAGATTGACGAATATGATCTTCCGACGCAATATCCCTGTCACGGCGCGCCTCTTTGCCCTTGTTTTCCTGTGCCTGGCCGCTGTTCCGGCTGCTGCAAGCGCGGCGGCCGTTCTGGTGATGGGCGAGGAAATGGGCTGTATGTGGTGCGTGCGGTGGAACGCCGAGGTCGCGCCGGAATACCCCAAGACGGCCGAAGGCCGCGCCGCGCCGCTGCGACGGATTGATATCCATGCGCCGATGCCGCCCGACCTGGAATTCAAGAGCCGCCTGACCTACAGCCCGACCTTCGTGCTGATCGTGGACGGGCGCGAGGTATCGCGGCTGGAGGGCTATCCGGGCGAAGATTTTTTCTGGGGCCTGTTGCAGCGGATGCTGGACGAGGCCGGGATAGAGTTCCGAGGCGAAGGGTAGGAACATGGACAGTCACGATACCGGCAACGCCGGCGGACAAGGCACCGATTACCAGCCGCAATCGCTGCCCAAGTTTTCCGGCGACATGTGCGCGGATGATATGGATAAGATGATGAAGAACGCGCAGCGCGCGTCGAATTTTCTGAAGGCGATCAGCCACGAGGGCCGTCTGATGATCCTGTGCCATCTGGCCTCGGGTGAGAAATCCGTGACCGAACTCGAGCAGTTGTTGTCGGCGCGGCAGGCGGCGGTGTCGCAGCAACTGACGCGACTTCGGCTGGAAGGGCTGGTTACGCCCCGCCGTGAGGGGAAGGCGATCTACTACAGCTTGACCGACGGCCGCTCCACCCGAATAATCGACGTTGTCTACGACCTTTTCTGCAGAGAGGGCGCACCGGAGGCGACCTAGACCGTCCGGCGCCTTAGGGGGAGGACGCCGTTCATGCTCGACACTCTCGGAGAACCGACAGCCCTTGCGCTGGTCGGCCTGTTCGGCGGCGTCTTGCTTGGGCTCGCGGCGCGGTTGGGCCGGTTCTGCAGCCTCGGTGCAATCGAGGACGCCCTCTACGGCAACGATTTTAACCGCCTGCGCATGTGGGGCGTGGCGATCGGCACGGCGGTTATCGCGGTCTTCGGAGCGTTCGCGCTGGGCTGGGTCGATCCGGCCGAGGCGATATATCTGTCGCTCGGGTGGAGCCCGCTTGCCAGCATCATCGGCGGATTGCTTTTCGGCTACGGCATGGCGCTTGCGGGAAATTGCGGCTTCGGTGCGCTGGCCCGTGCCGGCGGCGGCGACTTCCGGTCATTCGTCATCCTGCTGGTGATGGGGCTTTCCGCCTACATCGTGCTGTCGGGGCCGCTCGCGGCGCCGCGCGTGGCGCTTTTCCCAACCGTGCCCGTCGCCGGGGCGCATCCTGGCCTCGCGCATCTTGCGAGCAGTCAGACCGGACTTCCGGTCGCGCTGGTCGGCATCGCGATCGGGCTGGTCATCCTTGGCATCGCGTTGGGGCGGCGGTCTTTCCTGGCCGCGCCGGCCCAGGTGGTCTGGGGCGCGGTCGTCGGGCTTGCGATAGTCAGCGGCTGGCTGGGCACCACCTGGATCGCGGCGAACGGGTTCGAGGCGACCCAGCCGGCCTCGCACACCTTTGCCGCCCCCTTGGGCGAGTCGATGCTCTATCTGATGACCGCCTCGGCGCGGCCGCTCAGCTTTGGCGTCGGATCGGTCGCGGGCGTCCTGCTGGGCGCTTTCGCCGGCAGCCTGATCAAGGGGCATTTCCGGTGGGAGGCCTGCGAGGATCCACGCGAATTGCGCCGCCAGGTCTTCGGTGCGGCGCTGATGGGCGCGGGCGCGGTACTGGCGGTCGGTTGCACGGTGGGGCAGGGGCTGTCGGCCTTTTCGGTGCTCGCCTTCAGCGCCCCGGTGACCGCCGCGGCGATCTTCGCCGGCGCCGCGCTCGGCTTGCGCCAGCTTATCACCGGTTGGCTTCCGGCCGAGTAGGGCGCGCCCGAGGGCAGTGACGTCAGCGCTTGGCGGCGTAGTAGGCCACCCGTCTTTCGAGATAGGCCAGGAACTCCGAGATCGTGAAGGCCAGGGCGAAGAGCACGATCAAAACCGCCCAGAAATGGCTCATCAGGAAATTGGCCGAGTAGAGTTCGAACAGCGCGCCGAAGCCGACGATGGAAATCAGCAACTGGCCGATGATCACGCCCTTGACCGCGCGGATCACGCCGATGCGCACGCCGCCGAGGATCTCGGGCAACGCCGCCCAGAAGTAGATCTTGCTAAAGGCGTCCCACGGCCCGGCTCCGAAGCTGTGCGCCATTTCGACCAGCGAGCGGTTGATCTGCTTCACGCCGGCGCGGGCGTTCAGGATGATGATCCAGATCGCGAACAGCGTCGTGGTGATGATGATGGACTTCATCCCGAAGCCGAACAGCACCATCAGCACCGGCACCAGCGCTGTCAGCGGCGCGCTGAGAAACACGTTCACCCATGGCAAAAGCATCTCGTCCAGCAGCCGGTTCTTGCCCATCAGGATGCCCACCGGAATGCCGATTACGATGGCGAAGAACACGCCGGCAAAGAAGGCATAGGCAGTCTCAGCCAGAGCCTTCTGGAAGGCGGCGGTCTGGATCACCTCGAACAGAGTGGCGATGACCTCGGACAAGGGCGGAACAAAGAAGGTTAGGCCCGCCTGGCCGACCAGTTCCCAGAGCAGCCCCCAGATGAGCAGTGACGACATTCCGGGCAGGCGGTATCCGAACAAGGTCATCGGCTATTCCACGTAAGAGCGCAGCGAGGCCCAGATCTCGTCGACGATGTCGAGATATTCGGGGTCGCGGCGAATGTTGGCGGCGCCGCTTTCGCGGTTGATCGAGGGGCGGATGATCTCGTGGACGCGGCTGGGTCGCGGCAGCAGGATCGCGATCTGGTCCGAGACATAGACCGCTTCCTCGATCGAATGGGTGACGAAGATGAAGGTCTTGTTTTCGTTCAGAACCAGCGCCAGCAGGTCCTCCTGGAACTTGCGGCGTGTCTGCTCGTCGACCGCCGAGAACGGCTCGTCCATCAGCAGCACTTGGCTGTCCACGGCCAACGCCCGCGCCAGCCCGACGCGCTGGCGCATGCCGCCGGAAAGCTCGTGCGGATAGGCATTCTCGAACCCGGCGAGGCCGACCTGCTTGATGTAATGCTCGGCTTTGGCCTCACGTTCCGACTTGCCAGCGCCGCGCATCTCCAGCCCGAAGGCCACGTTGCGGAGCACGCTCGCCCAAGGCAGCAGCGCGAAGTCCTGGAACACGAAGGCGCGGTCGGGGCCGGGGCCGGTGACGGTCTTGCCGTTCACCTCGACCTCGCCCGAGGTCGGTTCCAGCAGGCCGGCGATGATCTTCAGCAGCGTGGTCTTGCCACAACCAGACGGGCCCAGCAATGAGGTCAGCTGACCGCGCGGAAACTCCAGCGACAGATCGCGCAGCGCCTCGGTCTCGCCGTAGAATTTGGTGATGTTGCGCGTCGAGACCGCGCTTTCCGGGATGGCCTGGGTCTCCGCGACCGCCGGTTCAGTCTGAGACATAGCCACGTTGGTTTCCTTTGAAGAGGACGGATTCGATCCATTCCAGCAGGTTCAGGAACAAAACCGCGAGCAAGATGATCGAGAAGATCGCCGCGTACATGCTGGGATAATCGGCGATCGAGCGGCTGAAGGTGATGATATCGCCGACACCGGTCGGCGTGATTTTCAGTTCCGCCAGGATCGCGCCGATGAAACCGGCGGAGACGCCCAGCCGCAGGCCGGCGAAGATGACGGGCGAGGCAGCGGGGATGACGATCTTCGTCAGAATCGCCGGGTCGGAGGCCAGGTAGGCCTTTGCCATCTCCTTGAGGTTCTCGGGCGTGTTGCGCACCGCGCTCGCGGTGTTCAGCACGATAACCGGCATGGCCATGATGCACACGACCAGCACCTTCGAGGTCAGCCCAATGCCGTAGGCCAGCACCAGCAGCGGGATCAGCGCCGCCAGCGGCGCCGCCTGCATCACGATGAAGATCGGCGAGAACAGCCAGTCGAAGAAATTGCTGAGGCCCACCCAAAGGCCGATAGCGATCCCCAGCACTGCGGATATCGCGACGCCCACGGCCAGGGGTTGCAGCGTCTCTGCATAGGCGACCCAAAGCGTGCCGTCCGCTGCCATGCGGAACAGCGCCGCCATGGATTCCAGGAACGTCGGGAAGGCGTAGCTGACCGGGATGCGGCCCGCAATCTCCCACGCGCCGAACAGGATCACGGCGGACAGCAGCTTCAGCACCAGCGAACGGGCCGGGATCAGCGACCTTTTCGCGGTTCCCGGGGCGCCGGGGGGCGCCCCCGCTATCGATACGGGGGCGACCTGTCTCATTGCATCATCGCCGCGTCGAGGGGCTTGAGGTACCAGAAATCCTCGATATTCAGCGTGGACGGGTCGCCTTCCAGCTGACCCGCGGCCGAGTACCATTCCATGTCGGCCATAGCCGCCTTGCGGCCGCCGCCGTTCGGATCGTAAAGCCCGGCCTCGACGGCATCGGTGTAGAAGCCGTCCAGTTCGGCCAGGATTTCCTCGGGAAGCTGGCCGATGGGACCATCGGGATTGGTCTCGCGGCGGATGATCGTCGGGTCCTCGTGCATGTCCTGGTACACGCTGACCAGGGCGTTGACGAAGATCTGCACCGCCTCTTCGTTCTCCTGGATCCAGTTCAGGTTGGCGAACAGCGCCTCGTCGCTAGCCTCCACGTCGAACATCTCCAGCACGTTGAAGTTCGCGCCGGCCTCGCTGCGCATCAGCTTGTTCTTGTTGGACAAGTCGATGATCGT
Organism: Paracoccaceae bacterium; assembly: GCA_024644285.1. Classification (GTDB taxonomy): domain Bacteria; phylum Pseudomonadota; class Alphaproteobacteria; order Rhodobacterales; family Rhodobacteraceae; genus JAHELH01. Next base: position 8,448 of record JAHELH010000058.1, read on the forward strand.
GGCATCCGCGCGACCGCCTAGAAGTGCGGCAACGCGGTTCGACGAGCCGGGTACGTAGGAGCGCTCGCCGAAGGTGATGCCCAGGCGATCCTCGATCACGTTGGCGATGGAATCGGTGCCGCCGCCGCGCGAGTGCAGCAGGATCGGCTCGCCGTTCAGATCCTCCAGCTTTTCGTATTTCTTCGTGGTGACGGGGAAGAACTTCAGCTTGGACAGCTGGAACACGATCCTGAGCGGCGCCTTCGACCGCTGCATCGCCGCGTAGGGCGTACCGAAGCCGATGTCCATCTGTCCTGAGAGCACCGCCTGGATGGCCAGCTCCTCGTCCGAGAAGGCCGTCCACTCGTAATCGAGGCCGTTGGCCTTGGCGCGGTCAAGCGCGACAAAGAAAGCGGCCAGTTCGTCCGACGGCGTTTCCGCCAGCGCGATGCGGATCGTTTCGGCCTGCGCGGCCGCGCCGATGGCCAGCGCGACGGCGGCCCCGGCGAGTTTCTTCCAGATCTTCATGTTGTCCTCCTTGCAAGTCGGAGTGTGCTGCACCCCGGATTATACCGCCGTTCGCCGGCGTATCGGTCTCTTTCAGTCGTCCCCGAACAGGCGTGCGGAGACGGATTTCAGGTGTTCGCGCATCGCGGCATGGGCCGCGGCATGGCTGCGCGCTTCGATGGCGGCGACGAGCGCGCCGTGTTCGGCAAAGCTGGAATGGTCGGACGGCGGGCGGTTGGAGCGGCGGATGACGGTTTTCCACGCCACGGCGCGGCGCACCTGGTTCAGGTGATCGAACAATGACAACAACAGGATGTTGCCTGTCGCCTCGGCCACGGCGCGGTGAAACGCATCGTCCTGGGCCTCATAGTCGTCCCAGCTGTTGGCCTCCACACAGCGGTCTTGCGCCAGTTTCAGCCGTGTTACCGCCCCGTCAGAGGCGTTGATCGCTGCTTCGCGGGCGATCGCAGGCTCCAGCGAAAGGCGGGCTCGCATCAGCTGTACCGGCGTCACTTGCCGACTGAGATCGGCAAGCCCGCCGGACCCGGCGCCGCCGCCATGCGCGGCGACGAATGTGCCCTTGCCGACATGCCTCCAGATCGCTCCGTCACGTTCCAGCGCATCGAGCGCCTTGCGCAGGGTCGTTCGGCTCACGCCGAGGCGGCCGATCAGTTCTCTCTCCGGCGGAAGCCGGTCGCCCGGCCGGTATCCTCCCGCGGCGATGAACGCCTCGAGCGTGGCGATCGCATCGTCGCGCTCCAATGGTTCCGGTCTCAGCAGCATGTAACAAACCGCGAAATTGATCGACCAATTTGCCGATATCGCGTGGAGAATGCCCGTGTTCCGGCGCATAATCAAGGAGAATGCGAAGCCCGATCCGCATTGGTTGTGATTGATTTGCGCGGAAGAGCGCGATATGCCCGCTAGAGATGCCAGCGGTGAGGAGAGCCCCATGACCGACTATGCGATTGATGTACCACCGGTTGTCGCGTTGCCGATCGCCGACTCGCAAACTCAATTTCCCGTGCGCCGGGTCTACTGCATCGGGCGCAACTACGCCGCCCATGCTATCGAGATGGGCCATGACCCCGACCGCGAACCGCCGTTCTTTTTCCAGAAGAACCCCAACAACCTGGACCCGTCCGGCGAGTTCCCCTATCCGCCGCATTCCTCGGACGTGCACCACGAGGTGGAAGTCGCTGTGATGTTGAAATCGGGCGGGACCAACATCGCCATCGCCGATGCCGAGGCGCATGTCTTCGGTTATGCCCTATCGCTGGACATGACCCGCCGCGATCTTCAGGGCGCGCAGAAAAAGATGGGCCGGCCGTGGGAGATCGGCAAGGCTTTCGAAAGATCCGCGCCGGTCGGTCCGATCCATCCGGTGTCGCAGACCGGCCTGCTGAACGAGGGGCCGATCTCGCTCAGGGTGAATGGCGAGGTCCGGCAGGAAGGCGACATGAACCAGATGATCTGGAAGGTGCCCGAGATGATTTCGTACCTCTCCGAATATTTCGAGTTGGCCGCGGGTGACGTGATCCTCACCGGCACGCCGTCCGGTGTCGGACCCGTCGAGAGGGGCGACACGATGGAGCTTTCCGCCGAGGGCCTCGGAAGCTTCACCGTCAAGGTCGTTTGATCGCACCCCGCCGCGCGGGCGCAATCGCACACCGC
>JAHELH010000338.1 GCA_024644285.1 Paracoccaceae bacterium
ACGAGGGTGCTCTGGTGCCCTTCGACACCGCGCTGAAGATCGAGGCGCGCTGGTTCACCAGCGTGCTCTTGAACCCGTCGTCCAGCGCGATGATCCGCTCGCTCTTCATCAACAAGGAGGCGCTGGAAAAGGGCGCCTCGCGGCCCGACGTGCCGGACCAGAAGGTCAAGAAAATCGGCGTGCTGGGCGCGGGCATGATGGGCGCTGGCATCGCGCTGGTCTCGGCGCTGGCGGGCATCGAGGTGGTGCTGATCGACCAGACGCAGGAGGCCGCCGACAAGGGCCGTGCCTATTCGGAAAGCTACATGGACAAGGGCATCCAGCGGAAGAAGGCGACGCCCGAGAAGAAGGAGGCGGTGCTGGGGCTGATCAATGCGACGACCGACCTGAACGCGCTGGCAGGCTGCGACATGATCGTCGAGGCGGTGTTCGAGGATCCCAAGGTCAAGGCCGAGATGACGCAGAAGGTCGAGCAGGTCATCCCCGACGACTGCATCTTCGCCACCAACACGTCCACGCTGCCGATCAGCGACCTGGCCAAGGCGTCGCAGCGGCCCGAACAGTTCATCGGCATCCACTTCTTCTCGCCCGTCGAGAGGATGATGCTGGTCGAGATCATCAAGGGAAAGGAAACCGGCGACCGGGCGGTGGCCAAGGCGCTGGATTACGTGCGCCAGATCCGCAAGACGCCGATCGTCGTCAACGACGCGCGGTTCTTCTACGCCAACCGCTGCATCATTCCCTACATCAACGAGGGTGTGCGGATGGTCGGCGAGGGCGTCGAGCCGATCCTCATAGAGCACGCGGCGCAGATGCTGGGCTTTCCTGTGGGGCCGCTGCAGCTGAACGACGAGACCTCGATCGACCTGGGCGTCAAGATCGCCAAGGCGACGAAGGCGGCGCTGGGAGAGGCCTATGACGCGGGCGCGGCCGACGAGGTGCTGTTCTGGCTCTACGATCAGGGCCGGATGGGGCGCAAATCGAAGGCCGGGTATTACGAATACGACGAGAAGGGCAAACGCACCGGCATCTGGCAGGGGCTCCGGGACAAGTACCTGAAACCTGACGATCAGCCGGATCTGACCGAGGTGCAGCACCGGCTGATGATGGCCCAGGTGCTGGAGGCCGTGCGCGCGCTGGAGGACGGCGTGCTGATGGACATCCGCGAGGGCGATGTCGGGGCGATCCTGGGCTGGGGTTTCGCGCCCTGGTCGGGCGGGCCGTTCAGCTGGCTCGACATCATCGGCGCGGGTCGTGCGGTGGAGATCTGCGAGGGGCTGGCCGCCGCGCACGGGCCCCGTTTCGAGCCGCCGAGACTGCTGCGCGAGATTGCGGCGAAGGGCGAAACCTTCTATGGCCGCTTCGGCCCTCAGGCCGACGCGGCGGCATAAAGCGGCGCCATCGCGGCGCGGATGCGTTCCGCGACGGCGTCCTCGTCGGCCACGCAGTCGATCAGCATGGCCGCCTCGGCCTGCGGCAGCTTGCGATAGGCCGGGGGCTCGTCGGTCTCGGCCGACAGGATTGTGTCGATCCCCAGCATCCGGCTGCAGGGACAGAAGGCCAGAGCGCCGAGACTGGCGAAGATGATCTCGTCGCAATCGAATTGCAACTGGATCACGTCGAGCTCGATCATGTCGCGGATGCGCGCGATGCCGCGGAAACCGTCGAGGCTGGACGCGGGCACCAAAGCGAAGGGATCGCCGAACAGCGCGTCGGCGGTGTCGCTTTCGACCATCACGGACTGGTCGGACAAGAGCGTCATGGCTTCCTGGTTGCCAAGCGCCCCGGCCGGCACGGAGAGCGGGCGCAGGCCTTTCGGGCACGGCGTGTCGCTGGACCAGTGTAGTCCGCGGGTGATGGCGCGCACCGGCTGCAGGCCGCGGTCGAAGGTCAGGACAAGGTCACCCTCGGCAATCGCCTCGACCGGGCGCCAGCCCATTGCCGTGGCGATGCGCGTCCCGGCGACAAGGCCGCAGGCCAGTCCGGTCGTGCGGGAGCTTGCGGGGCCGCCGCGAATGCTGCCGGTATCCTGCCGGCGCGGCAGGTCGGCAAGTCCGATACTCGTGCTCATCAGTCCAAACATCTGCACCTCCACCTGTGTGCATTTTTCGCTTCGGACTGCTCGATGCGAACTGGATGGCCGATTCGCAGGCCCTCAATTGGTCGCAATTCGGTTCACTTTGAGGCACTTTTTCGCCGCATGCGGGCAATCCCGGGCAGACGCTGGGTTAACGGCCCGTTAAGGAAACAATCACCCGAAGCGGTAGCCGAACCGGTCGATATCGGAGCTGCACATCGCGGCCACCAGGGCGCGCGTGTCGTCGTCGTAATAGGCGCGGTAGTCCGCTTCGCGCCGCGATCGGTTGACGTGCGGGATGTCCAGCGGAAAGCCCAGATGCGTCTCGAGCGGGGCGATATCGTCGGCCAGATGTTCCAGCCGGATGAAAAGATCGCAACGCTCTGCTCCGGCGGCATCGGTGACGTAGCGGTCGTAGGGCGTGTTGCGCATGCTTTCGCGGACCAGCGGCTGCGCGACGAAGCCGGCGAATTCGTGGCGCGCGGCCAGTTCCACAACCGGATGCTTGAAGGTCTGGGTCTGCAGCCAGTGGTAATAGCTGACCATCCGGTCCCACGGATTGCGCACCAGCATGAAGACGAAAAAGTCCTGCAGTTCGGCCG
>JAHELH010000059.1 GCA_024644285.1 Paracoccaceae bacterium
GACGCGGACGGGGTCGACATAGCCGCGCGGATGGTCGAGGTGGATCAGTGGCGCGGTGAAGCGCAGGTGCCGGCCGCGCAGACCTGAATTGCGCAGGCGTACGCCGAACTCCTTGTCCTCGCCGCCGTATTTCATCTCTTCGTCGAAGCCGTTGACGGCAACGATGGCGTCGCGGAAGGCCGAGGCATTGGAGCCGGACCAGGTACGCCGGACCGGCGACAGAATCTCGAGCGCGGAGGCAAGCGGTTTTGGCAGCGCGCCGGCCTTGAAGCGGGTGGTCAGCCGGCGGAACGTGCCGTGCCGGGACAGCCAGAGGCGATCGAAGACGGTGCCCTGCAGCACATCCGGTTCGGTGACGGCGGCGGTGGCCTCGGCCGTCAGGCGCACCAGGCTGCCGCAGCAATAGCGCTGCGGATCCGCCAGCTCTGCGTGGCGGGCGAGGAACCCCGGGTGCATCAGGCAATCGCCGTCGGTGAAGACCAGCAGATCGGCGTCCGAGGAGGCGACCGCCTTGTTCAGGATGGCGTTCTTCTCGAAACCGCGGTCCTCGTGCCAGACGTGGCGCAGGTTCAGCTGCGGGAACTCGGTGGCACAGGCCCTTATCATCTCGCGCGTTTCCGGACCCGACCCGTCATCGGCGATGCAGACGCTGTCGGCGGGGCGGTCCTGCCGCGTGGCCGACAGCAGCGTCAGGCGCAGGCTATGCGGTGAGTTGTAGGTGGAGACGATCAGCTCGAGGCGCATGCAGGCTGGTTAGCGCAGGAGGCGGGCGAGGTCTATCTGCTCGCCGGTGATTGAGCGGCGCTGCCGGGAAGGCCATAACCCGTGCGGTCATGAATTGCCCGAAAGTCTCGCATTGATCTTGGCCAAGGGAGGTCGTCATGAGCGGTATTTGTATCACTGGCCGTTCGGCCAGACACGCATGGTGATCGGCCGGCTTCTCGGCCCGACCGGGTGCGGGGAACCGTTTCACGAAAAAGGGCGGCCCTGCGCAGGACCGCCCCCATTTGTTGCGGCTGCGGCGTATTACTGCAGCCGTTGTCCATTGGCCGAGATCGCGCCGGTGGCACCGTCGACTTCGATCTTTGAGGTGAGCGTGTCCTCGCCGCCGCCCGGGCGGGCGAAGAGGCCAAGCATCATCCGCGCGCCCATCGCCTGATCCTCGGGGATCAGGCCCATCGCGACAAGCTTGTCGATCAGGGCGTTGCCGCCGACCAGCGTCAGGTCGATCGAGCCGGTCGGGGCGGGAAGGCCGTCGAACGTCTCGAGGTTCGAGTTGTCGAAGGTGAAACCGCCGGAGCCGGTCAATTCGGCCCCGACGAGGGCGACCTTCAGCTCGCTGAGATCGAGCGCATGCAGTTCGGCGGGCATTTCGTCCCCCATCATCGCCGCGGCCTCGGGGTCCATGACGTCGATCAGCCAATTGGCCTTGCCCTTGATGTCGAGGATCAAGGTCGCGGGATCGTGCGGCAGCGCGCCCGCCGGATCGGCGAGGCTCCAGATCATGTCGCTCACCGACAATCCTGCGAGTGTCACCTTCATCCCGAAATCCTGCGGCGCGTCGCTCTTTGCGAGCGGCATCAGGAAGCCAAACCCGAATTCGGCAAATCCAGCGGTGATCTCCGGCAGCGGAATCTCGGAACCCGACATGGTGACGTCGAGCCCGGTATTGCCGACCTCGTAGCTGACCGCCTCGGAATCGAGCGACACGGCAAGCAGCCCGGCATCGGACGTCGCGCGAAGCTGGAACGTCTCGTCGCCGTCCTGGAAGTTCACCGCGTAGGTCGCGGCGCCGTGGCGGAAATCACCGGCGGTCTTGAATCCGGCCGCCAGAAGCTGTGGCAGCTCTTCCATCGCGCCCATCATGCCGAGATTGCCGTCCGACGTCGCGACCAGATCGGCGAACTCGGCATCAAGCGTGAAGGTGCCGCCGCCGTCGGGTTCGTTGGCGTCGATATCCACGGTGACGTTCGCCGCGGACACCTCCGAGACGATGCGGTCCATGTCGCCGCCCTCGGTCACCGCGTAGCTGCCGGCAACCTCGCTGACGATGATCTTGCCGCCCATCTCCAGCGGCTCTCCGTTCACGGTGACATCGTTCACTGTGACCTGCACCTCCGGACCCGAAAAATCATACAGGAACGTGCCGTCGCCGCCCGAGGCCAGAATCGAGATGTCGGGCTGGCTGATCTGCATGGTCATGTTGACCTTGACGTTCTCTTCGGGCGCCATCGAAATCTGCATCGCGTAGCTGTCGGAAAGCGTGACCAGGACCGTCCCGTCGCTTTGATCGACGAATTCGACCCTGTCGATCGTGCCGGTCAGCGTCATATCGGTCGCTTCCGCCGACATACGCAGGTCGGTGATCACAAGGGTGTCGCCGCTTTGTTCTTCGGATCCCGGCGTCAGAACCTGGCCCATGCCCTCGGCCGACGATTTCCAGTTCGCCCAGACCTCGGCCCCAGTCACGTCGGCCTGTGCCGCGCCCGACATAAGCAGGAGCATCGCCGTGGTCGCGCCTAGGGATTTCCACTGTTTCATAGTACGTTTCCCGTCAAAAAATGCGTATGCGTCAGCATCTTCTTTGCGTAAGGCGGGGTCAAGGCGAGACTTGATTGGAAATGCTCACGCCTTGCGTTAGCAGGGCGGGAGAGGGAGGAATTCGGATGGATATGCAGGGCAAGACGGTGCTGATCACCGGGGCCAGCCGGGGGATCGGCGCCGCCGCGGCGCGGGCCTTTGCCGATGCCGGGGCGAATGTCGCGCTGGTGGCGCGCGGTCGCGAGGCGATCGCCGATCTGGCGGGCGAAATCGGCGATCGGGGCATCGCGATCCCCTGTGACGTCAGCCGGTTCTGGGAAGTGGAGGCGGCGGTCGAGGCCTGCGTCGGCACCTTCGGTGGCCTCGACGTGCTGGTGGGCAGTGCCGGGGTGATCGAGCCGATCTCGCATCTGGCGACCTCGGACCCCGAGGCCTGGGGGCAGGTGATCGACGTCAATCTGAAGGGGGTCTATCACGGCATGCGCGCGGCGCTGCCGGTGATGCTGGCGCGGGGCGGCGGCAGCATCCTGACGATCAGTTCCGGCGCGGCGCACGGGCCGGTAGAGGCCTGGTCGCATTACTGCGCCTCGAAGGCGGGCGCGGCGATGCTGACGGCTTGCGTCGACAAGGAGAACCGCGACAAGGGCATCCGCGCCATCGGGCTGTCGCCCGGCACCGTGGCGACGCAAATGCAGCGCGAGATCAAGGCGAGCGGCATCAACCCGGTGAGCCGGCTGGACTGGGACGACCACATTCCGCCGGAATGGCCGGCGCAGGCGCTGGTCTGGATGTGTTCGCCGGATGCCGACGAATGGCTGGGCGGCGAGGTGTCGCTGCGCGACAAGGACGTGCGGCGGCGGGTGGGGCTGTCTTGATCGAGGTCAGCCGCGAGGGCGGGCTGTGGCGGGTCACGTTGAACAGGCCCGACAAGGCCAATGCGCTGACCCGCGAGATGCTGACCGAACTGGCGGATACCGCCACGGCGGCGGCCGGTGCGGCGAAGGTCTTTGTCCTGACCGGGGCGGGCGGCGTGTTCAGTGCGGGCGCCGACCTGGACGAGGCGCGGGCCGGGCTGACGCGCGATCCGGTCTGGGAGCGGCTGTCCGGCGCCATCGCGGCGCTGCCCTGCCTGTCCATCGCGGCGCTGAACGGCTCGCTGGCCGGAGGCGCCTTCGGCATGGCGCTGGCCTGCGATCTGCGGGTCGCGGCGGAGGGCGCGAAATTCTTCTATCCGGTGATGAAGCTGGGCTTTCTGCCGCAGCCGTCGGACCCGGTGCGGCTGGCGGCGCTGGTGGGGCCGGCGCGGGCCAAGCTGATCCTGATGGCGGGCGCACGGCTGGACGCGGCAGCGGCGCGGGCGGTTGGGCTGGTGGACGATGTGGTGCCGCGCGAGGCGCTGGACGCGCGGGTGGCGGAGCTTGCGGCCGATGCGCTGGGCGCGGAGGCCGGCCATGTCGCGGCGATCAAGGGGCTTTTCGGCAAGTCTGGCCCGTAGGTCGCAGTCAGCCGTTCCCGTCAGGGTCGGCGATCCAGTCGCGGGCGGCGTCTATCTGGCCCAGTTCGAACGTCCTCAGCCGGGTCGATATGAAGGCGCCGGCGGCCTTGGTCAGCGGCGACATCCAGCCGATGTCCGAGACCACCGCGCAATGGCTGATATGGCGCAGGTTCTGGACGTCGAACCTGGCGCCCTTCCACATCATCGAGGCATCGAAGCCGTCGAGCCGGCGAATGATCTCGATCAGCCGGATGGTGCCGTGCCGGTCGATGAAAGCCTGCATGCGCGGGGCGATGCGGTCGAAATCCTCTGTGCCGACATGGCCGTCGACGACGATCTCGGCGACCCCGGTTGCGTCGTTCTCGGTATAGGTGACGTTCATCATGCAATGCCTTTTCAGCGGTTACCGCGCCAGGCGCCCAGGTCAGGCGAGCTTGCGCACCGGGTCTCCGACACTGACCTGCCCGTCGCGGGTCACCCGGGCATAGATGCCGCGCAGGCGCAGCTCCCTGCCGGCCCCGGTATTGACGAAGACGCAGGCGTCGCGGCCATAGCGCGCAATGAAGGCGGCGCAGCCATTGTGCGGCTCGGCGGTGATTTCCAGCTCTGCCGTGCCCAGCGCCAGCCGGGTACCGGGCGGCACGTTGCGTGGTGACAGGTCCATGTCGAGAAACAGGTTGTCGCCGGCGGCGGCCCAACTGGCCGGGTCGTCGCCGGCGATGGCGCGAATGCAGGCCGCGGGCATCATGCAAATCTGGACGTCCGGATGCGGCGCGCCGTCTTCGGTGGACTTCCAGCAGCCCTGCGCCCAATGATCGCCCTCGACGCCGCCGGCGAGGCTGAGCCGGGCGCTGTGGGGCATCTCGCGCTGGCCCTGCGCGGGGCGCACGACGATGGCCCGGACCGGACCCTCGGCCGGGGCGGCCTGAATCGCGGGCAGCGCGGCCTTCAATTCTTCCATGTGGCGGTGGGGCATTGCGCAGCTCTGTTCATTGATCACGTCGCGCAGCTTGCCGGAATCCGGGGGCACGTCAATCATCGCTTGCGCCGCGCGCCCGGGGTTTTGGAGTGAAAGCCTGGCGGCCTCTTGCGGACCCAGCCGATGAAGCGGGCCAGCCGGGGATGGCGGCGCAACGCGTCGATGCTGGCATAGTCGCGGGCCAGTTCGGCCTCGGTCAGCGTGGCGTGGATCTCGTTGTGGCAGATCTGATGCAGCAGCACCGTCGGACCGCCCTTGCCGCCGCGCAGTTTCGGCACGAGGTGGTGCAGGCTGGACCGCGCGCCGGGCGGGATCGGGCGCTGGCACAGCGGGCAGACCGGGTCGGGTTGAGACACGCGCGGCTCTTGTTTGCATCGGCGAAGGGTGCAACAGGATAGGGGAACGCGCCGTCGGGACAAGGGTGAGTGCGGTGGAGGGACAGCCGGAAATCGTCCAGCAGGCGCTGGATTACATCGAGATTGGCTGGGAAATTGCCAAGGGTTGGCTGCTGAGCCCCGCCGCCTGGTCGCAATTCGCGCTGCTTGTGGTGGCCTGGCTTCTGGCGCTGCTGATGGCGCGGCGTCTGCGCCCGCGGCTGACGCGGCTGATCGCGCCTCCCGAGGAACAGACCGGCATCATCGCCACCGCGCGCCGTTTCGTGCTGCCGTTCCTGGCGCTGCTCTTGCCGCTGTTGGCCTATGCGCTGACCGCGGCGGGCGAGCAGGTGACGCGGTCGATCTTCGGCTCGGGCGCGGTGATCGCGTTCGGCAAGCGGGTCTTCCTGTTCCTGGCCGCCCGCGCGCTGGTGCGCGACATCCTGACCGACCCGTTCCTGAAACTGATGGGCAAGTTCGTCCTGATCCCGGCGGCGGCGCTTTATGCGGTGGGGCTGCTGGACGTGGTCGAGGCGCAGCTGTCGCAGACCATGGTGGGCGTCGGCAACATCCAGTTCTCGGTGATGTCGGTGCTTCGCGCGCTGGTCTTTGGCGGCCTTCTGTTCTGGCTGGGGCAGTGGTCGAACAGCCAGTCGGCGGCCTATATCGAGCGCCAGAAGATGCGGCCGGCGATCCGGCAGCTTCTGGTCAAGACCGCCGAGATCGTGATCTTCGGCGTCGCCTTCCTGATGCTGATGAACATTCTCGGCATCGACTTGACCACCTTTGCCGTTCTCGGCGGTGCCATCGGCGTGGGCCTCGGATTCGGCCTGCAGAAGATCGCGTCGAACTTTATTTCGGGCGTGATCCTGCTGCTGGAGGGCCAGGCGACGGTCGGCGATTACGTGGAGCTCGATGGCGGCGAGGCCGGGGTGATCGTCAAGATGATGGCCCGCGCGACGATCCTGGAATCCTATGACGGGCGCTGGATCGTGGTGCCGAACGAGGACTTTATCGTCACCCGGGTGGTCAACTATTCGGACAGCGGTTCCGCCAACCGCTACGAGGCGCCGTTCTCGGTCAGCTACGACACCGACATCAACAAGGTGCCCGCCATCGTCGAGGCGGCGGTGGCCATGCACAAGGACGTGCTGTCGGAACCCTATCCGCCGGATTGCGAATTGCGCGGCTTCGGCGAGAGCGGCGTGGATTTCGCGGTGGAATTCTGGGTCAACGGCATCGACGACGGGCCGAACAAGTACACCTCGGACGTGCTGTTCCTGGTCTGGAACGCGCTGAAGGACAACGGCATCCAGATCCCCTATCCGCACCGGGTGATCGAGATGCGTGGCGCCACCGGCGAGGATGGCGCGGGCCGGACGGACCCGGCCGAGGGCTGAATTCCTCCTACCGGACCGGGTCCTTGTGGATGATCACGTCGGCCTGGGGATAGGCGTCCATGATGGCGTGGCGCAGCCCGGCGCCGATGTCATGCGCCTCGGTCAGGCTGAGATTGCCGTCAAGCTCGATATGCAGGTTGACGAAGACCTGGCTGCCGGCGGTGCGGGTCTTGAGGTCGTGGAAGCCGTGCAGGCCGGGCCAGTCCCGGGCGATGGCCTCGATCCCCGCGATCATCTCGGGGTCCGCGGCGCGGTCCATCAAGGCGTCCCAAGCGCTCTTGCCGATGCGCAGGGCGCCGACCGCCAGCACGGCAGCCGCGCCCAGCGCGACGATGTTGTCGATCTGGTAGAGGCCAAGCCAGGCCGAGGCGGCCAGCGACAGGATCGCCCCGATATTGGGAATGAGGTCGCCCAGATAGTGCAGCCGGTCGGCGGCCACGACCTTGTTGCCGGTCTGCCGGATCACCCGGCGCTGCCAGGCGACGAGGCCGAGCGTCAGGACGATGGACAGGATCATCACCGCGATGCCGCGCCCCTCTGCCATGATCGGCGAGGGCGGACCGGCAAGCAGCCGGACAATGGCCGCCCAGGCGATGACCCCGGCGGAGACAAGGATGAAGACGGACTGGCCCAGCGCGGCGAGATCCTCGGCCGAGGAATGGCCGAAGGCGTGGTCCTCGTCGGGCGGGCGCGCGGCATAGGCGATGGCGGCCAGCGCGGCCAGCGAGACCATCAGGTCGAGCGCGCTGTCCGCCAGCGAGGCGGCGACGGACAGCGCGCCGGTCTCTGACAATGCCCAAAGCTTCGCCAGCACCAGGATCAGCGCGACCGAGGCCGACATCAGCCCGGCCGACAAGTTGAGGCGCAGGGGCGCGGCGCCGGTCATCGCACCCGCACAGCGCGTGCCCCGGTCCTAAAGAAAGACCTTGCTCTTGATCCGCGCCCAGGCGCGCTTGACGAATTCATCCTTGGCGGGCTCCAGGCAATTGCGGTCCAGGAACCAGTAGAGATACTTTGGATAATCGAATTCCGCCATGGCCTCGGGGCCGTATTTCAGCGCTTCGCGCAAGTCGCTGGAGCGCTTTGGCGTCAGCGTTGCGTGCCAGTAGTCGGACTTGGCGCAGGTGATGACGCAGCGGCGGTGCATCAGCGCCTCGAACCCGGCGGCGGAGTTCTGTGTGACGACGCAATTGCTGGCCTCGATCAGGTCATGGACCGAGGCGTCGCTGACGGTCACGTTCTGGTATTCGGCGCAGATGTCGAGGATCGCCTTGCGCGCCGCCTTGCTTTGCTGGGGATGCGGTTTCACGTAGACAAGGTCGTCGGCGCAGGCCGCAGCGGTGACGCGGATCATCTGCTCGGTCGTCAGATAGTGGCTGCGGCTGACGTGGTCCTCGATTTCCTGCGCGAACACCACGGCGGCGGCGGCTTGCAGCGGGGTCTTCATTCGCACTTCCTGCGGGAACTTCGAGACGTTCTCGCGGATCATGTAGCCGCTGACACCGTTGAAGAAGTATTCCGCCTTGTCAGCATCGATCTCGGACGGGCAGAACCGGTTGAAGCGCATCGAGGAATTCCAGAACACCCCGACCTCGTCGAGATACCAAAAACCCCAGATGTAGCTCGGCAGCGCGTGCAGCAGGTTGCGGCCATAGCCGGGGCGGTCGCCCACCATGATGTTGATGTGGTCCTGGGTCAGAAGCAGTTTCGAGGCCGCGCCCTCGGCGGCGGTGATGCGGGTGCTGACGCCCTGGCTGGTGGCGTGCTTCACCAGCTTGTTGAAAAAGTCGAACTTGTCGGCGCGGATCGACTCGAACCAGGAATGCTCGGCGTGAATCACCATCGAGCGCGAGTCGGACGCGATGCGGCGGGCCGACATCGAGGTCCGGACCTGCTCCATCAGCATCAGTCTTGCCCCGCCGGGGCATCGACGCCCCAGAGCGCCGATTTCGGAACCCAGCCGCGATAGCCGCCCGCGGTGATCCGGCACCAGTCGTATTTGCATTCGCCCAGCCGCGCGACCACCCCCATCTCGACGGTGGCGTTCACCGGCGCGGTGCGGTCGGGCTTCATCATAAGCGGCAGCATGTCTTCCTCGACGATGACGGTCCGCATGCCCGACAGCAGCGAGTAATGCACCCAGCCGCCGACGCCGTCGCGGTCGCGCACCCTGCGCCAGTGGCCGAACTCGCCGGTGACCTCCAGCGGCATGTTGCGGTGCTTGAAGACCCAGTCGATCCGGTGGCTGAGCGACGGGCCGCGGCGCACGTTGCCCTCGGACGCCTTGAGCGACACGAAGCGGGGGATTGGAAGCTTGGTGACCGGGCCAACCTCGGACGCCGCGGCCATACCGGTGAATCCGCCGGGCAGGGCGGCGCCGATCACGCACACGAAAATCAGAAGACCGACGGTTTTCGCCGGCATCATCGCCTGTCTCACCACTGCTCCGGTGCCCTTCGAAGGCTTGTCATTCGGACGAGGTTGGGAGTTCTGGTTGTGCCCCGCGCCTGTTCTTGTAACTGTGCCAGTGCGCGCCACGAAATCGCAAGCAAAGGAACGCACAGCATGCCGTCTGAACGCCCGAGTGTTGTCGTAACGCGACGGTTGCCGCAGGTCGTGGAGACCCGGATGAGCGAGCTTTTCGACGTCGAGTTGCGCGAGGACGATGCGCCGATGAGCCGCGACGCCCTGGTGGCGGCGATGCAGCGGGCCGACGTGCTGGTGCCGACCATCACCGACACGATCGACCAGGGCGTTCTGGCGCAGGCGGGCGACCGGCTGAAGCTGATCGCCAGCTTCGGCGCGGGCGTCGATCACATCGACGTGGCGACGGCGCGGCAGCGCGGAATCCTGGTATCCAACACGCCCGGCGCGGTGACCGAGGACACCGCCGACATGACGCTGGCGCTGATCCTCGCGGTGACGCGCCGGATGCCCGAGGGGCTGGCGCTGATGCAGGCCGGGCGCTGGACCGGCTGGGCGCCGACGGCGCTGCTGGGCGGGCGTGTCGGCGGGCGGCGGCTGGGCATCCTGGGGATGGGCCGGATCGGCCAGGCGGTGGCGCGGCGTGCCAAGGCGTTCGGGATGCAGATCCATTACCACAACCGCAAGCGCCTGCGCCCCGAGATCGAGACCGAGCTTGAGGCGACTTACTGGGAGAGCCTGGATCAGATGGTCAGCCGGATGGACGTGATATCCGTCAACTGCCCGCACACGCCCTCGACCTTTCACCTGATGAACGCGCGGCGGCTGAAGCTGATGAAGCCCTCTGCGGTGATCGTGAACACCTCGCGCGGCGAGGTGATCGACGAGAACGCGCTGACCCGGATGCTGCGCACGGGCGAGATCGCCGGGGCGGGGCTCGACGTGTTCGAGCACGGCACCGACATCAACCCGCGCCTGCGCGAATTGCACAACGTGGTGCTGCTGCCGCATATGGGGTCCGCCACGCTGGAGGGCCGCGTCGAGCAGGGCGAGAAGGTCATCATCAACATCAAGACCTTCGCCGACGGCCACCGTCCGCCCGACCTGGTGGTGCCCTCGATGCTGTGACGGCATGGCGCATGCGCCCTACGGCGCGGCGCTACTTCTGGCGGGTGTATGTTCCTGCGCCGGTGTGCGCGCGGCATGTGTCGCGGCCGGCGTCCTTGGCCTCGTAAAGCGCGGCATCCGCCTGGCAGAACCACTCTTGCAGGCCGCCGGTCTCCGGGCCCAGGCTTGCCAGCCCGCAGCTGACGCTGAAATGCAGCGGGCCGTCCTGCCCCTGGACCCGCGCCGTGCGGATGCGTTCCTGGA
>JAHELH010000339.1 GCA_024644285.1 Paracoccaceae bacterium
ACCGGATGCCGATGCTGGCCGAGGCGGGGATCCACACCTTCTTCAACGGGCCGGAGAGCTTCACGCCGGACGACGCCTATCACCTGGGCCTGGCGCCGGAGATGGACAATGTCTGGGTGGCGGCGGGGTTCAACTCGATCGGCATCCAGTCGGCGGGCGGCGCGGGGATGGCGCTGGCGGCCTGGATGGAGACCGGCGAGAAGCCGTTCGACCTGGGCGACGTGGATATCGCCCGGATGCAGCCGTTCCAGGGAAACGCGCGCTACCTGCGCGAGCGCGCGACCGAGACGCTGGGGCTGCTTTATGCCGATCACTTCCCCTACCGCCAGAAGGCCACGGCGCGCGGGGTGCGGCGGTCGCCGTTCCACGCGCAGCTTGCGGCCGAAGGCGCGGTCTTCGGAGAGCTGGCCGGGTGGGAGCGGGCGAACTGGTTCGCCCAGCCGGGCCAGGAGCGGGAATACCGATATTCCTGGGGCCGGCAGAACTGGTTCGCCAACTGCGCCGCCGAGCACCGCGCGGTGCGGGAAAATGTCGGTCTTTATGACATGTCGTCCTTCGGAAAGCTGCGGGTCGAGGGGCCGGAGGCGGAGGGCTTCCTGAACCGCGTCTGCGGCAACGACGTGGCGGTGCCGGTGGGGCGGATCGTCTACACGCAGTTTCTCAACGCGCGTGGCGGGATCGAGGCGGACGTGACGGTGACGCGGCTGTCCGAGACCGTCTATCTGGTGGTCACGCCCGCCGCGACCCGGCTGGCGGACCAGACCTGGCTGCAGCGGCACGCGGGCGACGCCCGGGTTGTGATCACCGACGTCACCGCCGCCGAGGCCGTGCTGGCGGTGATGGGGCCGCGCGCGCGCGACGTGATGCAGGCGGTTAGCCCAGGCGATTTCTCGAACGATGCCAACCCTTTCGGCACGGCGCAGGAGATCGAGCTGGGGCTGGGCCAGGCGCGGGTGCACCGGGTCACCTATGTGGGCGAGCTGGGCTGGGAGGTCTATGTCTCGTCCGACATGGCGGCGCATGCCTTCGAGACGATCTGGGGCGCGGGCCAGGCGCTCGGCGCGAAGCTTTGCGGCATGCACATGATGGACAGTTGCCGCATCGAAAAGGCGTTCCGGCATTTCGGCCATGACATCACCTGCGAGGATCACGTGTTGGAGGCCGGGCTGGGCTTTGCAGTGAAGACCGCCAAGCTGGATTTCATCGGCCGCGACGCGGTGCTGCGCAAGAAGGAAGCGGGGCTGGAGCGGCGGCTGGTGCAGTTCCGGCTGACCGATCCCGAGCCGCTTTTGTATCACAACGAGCCGGTGCTGCGGGACGGCGCGGTGGTGGGGTACCTGTCGTCGGGCAATTACGGGCACACGCTGGGCGGCGCGGTGGGGCTGGGCTATGTGCCCTGCGCCGGAGAAAGCGTCGAACAGGTGCTGGCGTCGGGATACCAGATCGAGGTGGCGGGCGCGCTGGTTCCGGCCGAGCCCTCGCTGCGGCCGATATACGATCCGAAATCGGAGCGGGTGAAGGTCTAGTCGTTCGCGCCGAACTCGTTGACGTCGAGGCGGAATGACTTGCTGTCGGTGATCACCAGCCGGTCGTCGATCTTGCGGTAGGCGAGATCTTCCATGTGGGTATCCTCGGGGATCACATTGATGATCAGTTGAGCATCGCCGAGCGAGAAGATCCGGGTGCGAATCTCGGGCCGCCGCCGGTACTCGTTCATCACGGCGTTGAACACGAAAGTGTATCCGCGCAGGCGGACCAGATCGCCATCGACCGACTGGACGGTGCCGGCGTAGTGGCGGCGCAAATCCTCGGCGAAGTTGCGGCGGGTGATGATGTGAAGCTTTTCGCCCACGGCGACGACGGTGTCCGGCATGTTGCGTTACCCTTCCTGCCGCGGCGCGCGGCCCCAGCCGCGAGAATAGGCGCATTGGCGGCGATGCAAAGCGGAATGTTCGCAGGTGCAGAATGTTTCGCGCGCGAAACGTTTTGCGCTAACAGATTGATATCGCGTTCATAATGGTTAACGATAGGTGAATGGCGCGAGCCTGCAAAAAGGGGAGGGACATCATGCCGAAGGGATACCTGGTCGCCCATATCCGGGTGCACGACAAAGAGAAGTTCGAGGAGTTCAAGGCGCTGTCGGGACCGGCGATCGCGGATTTCGGCGGCAAGGTCCTGGTGCGCAATCCGGCGCCGGAGCCGCAGGAGGGCGATCTGCGCGGGCTGACCATCGTGCTGGAATTTCCCGACATGGACACCGCGCGGCGGTTCTACAATTCCGACGCCTATACCGCCGCCCGGCGGGTCCGCGAGCAGGCGGCCGAGACCGACCTGCTGCTGGTGGAAGGACTGTAGCCGGGGGCCGCTGCCGGTTCAGTCGCGCGCGTAGCGGTCGACGAAATTCTTCAAGATCAGCTCCGGCCAGCGGATATCGGCGCCCAGCACGATCTCGCGGATGCGATCGGTTTCCTCGGGCGGAAAGTAGTTGTAGCCGGCATAGACCCGGATGCGGGTCTCGAACACGCCGGCATCGGCCTCGGGGTGGAACTGCGTGGCATAGACGTTTTCGCCGTAGCGCAGCATCTGGTAGGGGCAGGGGTCCGAGGCCAGCAGGTGGGTGCAGCCCGGCGGCAGCTCTTGCACCGCCTCCTTGTGGCCGACCAGCGCCTGAAA
>JAHELH010000340.1 GCA_024644285.1 Paracoccaceae bacterium
TCCCGCTGCGCGATTTCATCGCGGCGCCACACCGCCAGCAGGAGCCGCTTGAAGGCGGCGTAGGTGGCGTCGAAGGCCTCGCGCCCGCGGACATAGGTCTCGCGGTTGAAATCCCGGTAATCGGCCTCGTAGATGCCCGAGACCTGCTCGCCCGCCTGGCCGATCAGCGCGGTGAAATCCTGGCGATGCGGCGACAGGGTGCGGCCCAGGTAAGCCTGCATCAGCGCCGCCAGTTCGCCCTGCTGGCTGGCGTCGTAGCGGGTCAGCACGGCACGCACCGCATCCCATTCAAAGGCCATCTCGGGCCGCCCCAGGGCACGCGCGGCGGTGTTCTCGCCCTCCTCGATCGAGCGGAAGGTGGAATGCAGCATGTCGAAGAACCGGCCGGTGGAATCGAATTCCAGGAAGGACGCCCCCAGCGGCACCAGCAGGATGTCGGAGGCCGCGAGCCCGTTGATCGTCAGGTAGCCGAGGGCAGGGGGGGTGTCGAGGAACACCAGGTCGTAATCGTCGAGCACGCCGTCGGCCGCCAGCCGGTCGGTCAGCGCGTCCCACAGCTTCCACGACCGGGCGGCCATCCGCCAGACCGGGATCTGGAACTCGGCCCAGTAGAGGTTCAGCTGCGCGCCGATCAGGTCGATATTGGGCCAGTGGGTGGTCTGGATCACGTCCGTAGAGGTCAGGGCCAGGGCCTCGGACAGGGTCTCGTCCAGCGGCACCGGGGCCTCATTGCGGTCCTGCCGCGCCTGGTTCTCGCGGCGCAGGTGCTCGGCATAGTGGCGGGCGAGCAGCGGAAAGACCGTGCGCCATTCGTCGGCCACCTTGCCGCCGAAGATCGAGGTCATCGAGCCCTGGCTGTCCAGGTCGATCACCAGCACGCGGTAGCCGTCCAGCGCGGCGGACATGGCGAGATGCGCGCAGGTCGAGGTCTTGCCGACGCCGCCCTTGAAATTCGCCACCGCCACCAGCTTGGCGGGCAGGCCTTCGGGGCGGTAGGGCCGATACTCCTTGACCTTGGACCCCTCGGCGCTGAAATGCGCGCGCAGGCGCAGCACCTCGTCCAGCGTGAACCACTTGGCGCCGCCCTCGGTCTCGGAGCGGCCCTGGGGCAGGTCGGGGTTGGCCTTGAGCACCCGGCGGAAATGCGCGGTGGCGACGGGGATCAGGTACTTGGTGATCTCCCAGGTGGAGAACAGGCGCAGCGTCTTGCTGCCCTCCTCTCCGAGGTTGCGGCTGGCGAGATCCTCGCGGCCGCGGGCGCAGGCCGCCGCGATGGCCGCGAAATCGGCGCTGCCGGCGGGCGCGCCGAGATCACGCAGCGCCGCGTCGGGAGAGATGTTGAAATACGGGGGCTGCCCGGCCTGCTGCGATGCCATGACGTCACTGCTCGTTCTTGGCGTTTGCGCTTCGATGTGCGCTGTTTTCGACAATATACCGGAAAACCCCGCACATGGAACGAAAATACGCACCCCACCTTCATTTTCTCAGCAAATCCGGGCCTTCCGGTCGCGCGTAGTCGCTCGCAGCGGGGCGGGGTAAAAAAATCGGCTGTTAGAATCCTGTTATCTATCTGTTACGGGTACCGGCTTTTGTGGGGAAAAGCCAATTTTTCAGGGCCTTGCGGGGCAAATCCGGGACCTGGGCGATTCCGAACCCCCGAAGTTGCGACTCCGAACCGACGATGGGGCGACTCCGTTCCCCCGATGCCGGCGCTTTACGCGGTCTGTGGATAACTCTAGCGTGGCGTCAATGAAACCACGATACCGAGTCGCCGGATCACGGCGCGGATGAGGGCATGAGCGGGGCAGGGGCACTTCTTCCCGAACGGCATCCGACGGGCGATTTCTTCGTCTGCGACGTCCTCGGCGCGCTGCCCAAGGACGACATGGCGTCGATGGAGCATCCGATCTTCTCGCTGTCGACGCGCCCCGACCGACGCGTGCTGGACTATGATCACAACGGGGTCTCGGTGCGGGTGACGCCCAGCGTCAAGGGCCGCGCGACGATCCACGACAAGGACATCCTGATCTACTGCGTCAGCCAGCTGATGGCGGCGCTGAATGCCGGGCGGCAAGTCAGCCGCACCCTGCAGCTGACCGCCCACGACCTGCTGGTGGCCACCAACCGCGAGACCAGCGGCGACGCCTACCGCCGGCTGTGCGACGCCTTCGAGCGGCTGGCGGGCACGCGGATCACCACCAATATCGTCACCGGCCCGAAGGACGACGCGGTCGAGATCACCCGCGGCTTCGGGCTGATCGAGGCCTGGGAGATCGTGCGCAAGTCTCGCGGCGGGCGGATGGTCAGCGTCACGGTGACGCTCAGCGAATGGCTCTACCGCGCGGTGCTGGGCCGCTCGGTGCTGACGCTGAGCCGGGACTACTTTCGCCTGCGCCGGCCGCTGGAGCGGCGCATCTACGAGCTGGCGCGCAAGCATTGCGGCCGTCAGCCGGCCTGGCGCGTCTCGGTCGGGACGCTGGCCAAGAAGTCCGGCTCTGCCTCTCCGCGCCGGGTGTTCCGCGCCATGCTGCGCGAGATCATCGCCGGCGACCATCTGCCGGATTACACCCTGGCCGAGGAGGCCGGCGACATCCTCTGCGTCACGCCGCGGGCCGCGGTGCTGGAGCCGGGGCAGGGGCCGGTGCTGGCGGCCGACACGCTTG
>JAHELH010000341.1 GCA_024644285.1 Paracoccaceae bacterium
CGCCCTTCTTGACAAAGCAGGTCAGCGGCACGCCCCAGGCGCGCTGGCGCGACAGCACCCAGTCGGGCCGCGCTTGAATCATCGAATAGAGCCGGTTGCGCCCGGTCTGGGGCGTCCAGCTCACCAGCTCGTCGATCGAGCGCAGCGCGCGTTCCCGGATGGTCTTGCCATAATCATCCTGGCCGTCGCCCACCTCGCGGTCGATGGCGGCAAACCATTGCGGCGTGTTGCGAAAGATAAGGGGCGCCTTCGAACGCCAGGAATGCGGGTAGCTGTGCTTCAGCCGCCCGCGCGCCAGCAGCGCGCCCACATCGACCAGCTTGTCGATCACCGCGCGGTTGGCGTCTCCCTCCCAGTCGCCCTTCTTGGCCGCGGCGCGCAGGATGCGCTTGCCGCCGAAGAACGGCAGATCGGCGCGGAAGCTGCCGTCTTCCAGCACGTTGTAGGTCATCGGCAGGCCGTGCTTCAGGCCGATCTGATAATCGTCGTCGCCGTGGCTGGGCGCGGTATGGACGAACCCGGTGCCGGCCTCGTCGGTGACATGGTCGCCGGGAAACAGCGGCACGTCGAAATCCCATTCGCCCTGCGCACCCTCGGCCCCGCGCAGCGGATGCGCGCAGGTCAGCCCCTGCAACTCCACCGCGCCGACGCCGCGCAGCCGCTTCACGCCCTCCATGCCGACGCGCGCCTGGGCAAAGGCGCTCTCGGCCAGGCTGTCGGCGACAAGGAAGGTCTCGCCCACCTTCGCCCAGCATTCCTCGGGCGTCTTCACGACTTCGTAGAGCCCGTACGCGATATCGGGCCCGTAGCAGATCGCCCGGTTCTGCGGGATCGTCCAGGGCGTGGTGGTCCAGATCACCACCGTCGCCTCTTCCAGCTGCTCGGCCAGCAGCGCCGCTCCGGCGCCCAGGTGATCGTCGGCATCCTCCAAGGGGCTCGGCCCCTGGATTGCATGAACCACCGGGAATTTCACCCAGATCGTGTGGCTCTGGTGGTCATGGTATTCGACCTCGGCCTCGGCCAGGGCGGTCTTTTCCACCGGCGACCACATCACCGGCTTCGAGCCCTGGTACAAGGTCCCGTTCATCAGGAATTTCTGGAATTCCTCGGCGATCACCCGCTCGGCGTGGAAATCCATCGTCAGGTAGGGGTCGTCCCACTTGCCGGTGACGCCGAGGCGCTTGAACTCGTCGCGCTGGACGTCGATCCAGCCCTCGGCGAAGCGGCGGCATTCCTGGCGGAAGTCGACCACGTCGACCTCGTCCTTGTTGCGGCCCTTCTGGCGGTACTGTTCCTCGATCTTCCACTCGATGGGCAGGCCGTGGCAGTCCCATCCCGGCACGTAACGCGCGTCATGCCCCATCATCTGCTGCGACCGCACCACCATGTCCTTGAGGATCTTGTTCAGCGCGTGGCCGATATGCAGGTGGCCGTTGGCATAGGGCGGTCCGTCATGCAGGATGAAGGGCGCGCGGCCCTGCTTCTCTCGCAGCCGGTCGTAGACGCCGATCTTCTCCCATTTCTCCAGCCAGCCCGGTTCGCGGTCGGGCAATCCGGCGCGCATCGGAAAATCGGTTTTCGGCAGGTTCAGCGTGTCTTTGTAGTCGGGCGTGTCGGCGGGCATCGGACTGCGTCCCTTGCAAGGCTCGGGGTCTCTGGGGGGTGGGGCGGCGCGGAGTTCATGCGCCTTGACCCGGCGGCTCGGTATCTCAGAGCGCCGGGCAGGTAATTCGAATGATCAGTCCGATTGCGCGTCCCATGCGCGGCGTTATAGGCGGGCGGGCGGAGCAGGACAAGGTGCGCGCCGGGCGATTCAGAGAAACACGATCAGCACCAGTACACCCGCCGCCAGCAGCGCCATGCCCAGCACCTCGCGCCCGGTGATCTTTTCGCGGAAGAACAGGGCCGAAGCGGCGAGGCTGAAGATCAGTTCTACCTGCCCGACCGCGTTGACATAGGCCGCGTTCTGCAGGCTGAAGGCGGTAAACCAGCAGAAGCTGCCGATCATCGAGGTGACGCCGACCAGCCCGGCGACCCGCCACGCGCCCAGCACGCGCGCCACCTGCCCGCGCTCGCGCCGGGCCAGCCACAGGGCCATGCCCAGCGTCTGGCTGGCGGTGACGATGGCAAGCGTGACACCGGCGCGCAGCACGGTGTCGCCGCTTTCCAGCGACAGCGTCGCGCCGCGATAAGAGACCGCGGAGATCGCGAAGAACAGGCCAGAGGCCAGCCCCAACCCGGCGGCCCGGTTCAAGATGCGCCTGGCGAAGCGACCCGACCCGCCCGGCGGATCCGACAACAGCAGCACGCCCGCCAGCCCGATGCCGATGGCCAGCGCGCCCACCGGCGCGACCCCCTCGCCCAGCAGCACGAAGCCCACCAGCGCCGTCAGCACCACCTCGGTCTTCTTGAAGGTGATGCCCACGGCGAAATTCCGGTGCGAAAACAGCGCCACGACGCACATGGTCGCCAGAATCTGCGCCAGCCCGCCGCTCAGCGCGAAGGCCCAGAACCGGGGCGGCATTGCCGGCAAGCCTTGCCCGCTGGCCTGGGCATAGGCCGCGATCAGGACCGCCACCAGCGGCGCGGAATAGACGAACCGCGCAAAGGTCGCTCCGCCGGTCGACAACCCCGCCAGCGTCAATTGCTTCTGCAGCATGAA
>JAHELH010000060.1 GCA_024644285.1 Paracoccaceae bacterium
AATTCAGTTGCGGGTTCCGTTGCCGGGACACAGTGGCTCGATCTCACCCGCATTCCCACCAGCTACTGGGTGGTCGGCGTCATTCTCATCATGATCCCGGCATTCGCCAGCGAGTTCATCATGGTGCAAATCTTCGGCTGGGCCATGGTGCTCGGCATGATCTCGCTGTCGCTGATGTTCCTGGCCGGGTACGGCGGCATGGTCAGCCTGGTGCAGATGAGCGTTGCCGGTGTCGCCGCCTACATGACGGCGATCATCGGCACCAGCGCCATCGACGCCGTTTCGCTCGGCTGGCCGTGGTGGATAGTCATCCCCGCTGCAATCATGATTGCCATGGTGTTCGGCACCCTGTCCGGCGCTCTCGCTGTGCGCACCGAGGGCATTTACACGATCATGATCACTCTGGCGATCGCCACAGCGTTCTTCTATTTCGCGCGCCAGAACTATGTCATCTTCAACGGCTTCAGCGGCTTCAACAAGGTGCTGCCGCCGGTGGTGTTCGGCGTCAACTGGCGCGATCCCATCCCGTTCTACTACCTGTGCCTGTTCTGGGCCGTGCTGTCCTACCTGGCAGTACTCTACGTCTCACGTTCGCCGTTCGGCCTCGCACTGCAGGGCGTGCGCGACAACCCGCGCCGCATGGAAGCCCTCGGATTCAACGTCACCGCACACCGCATCGCCGCCTATACCTTCGCCAGCGTCATCGCCGCCATCGGCGGCATCCTGCTTGTGTGGCTCAACACCCAGATCTCGCCCGGTGCCATTTCCGTCGGTCCGGTGATCGACATCCTGATCATCGCCGTCGTTGGCGGACTGCGCCATCCCATCGGGCCGTTTCTCGGCGCCATCGTCTATGTGCTGCTCAGGACCTTCGCGCTCGATGCGCTTGTCGCCGTCGGCCTGGCGGGCGAACGGTTCCAGCTGCTCATCGGCATCGGTTTTCTTGTCATCGTGTTCTGGTCGTCGGACGGCCTGCTCGGCCTGTGGCAGCGCTGGAAGGAGCACACCGCACGGTTCGATCCGCTCACCGGCCAGAGAAAGCAGGCCGAGTGATGGCACAGACCGTTGCAAGCAGGATCTCGGCCACCGGATCGGCCAACGCGCTGGAGCTGCGCGGCGTGTCGCGCATGTTCGGCGCGCTGGCCGCGCTTCGCGATGTTTCGCTGACCGTTCGCCCGGGCGAACGGCGGGCGGTGCTCGGCTCCAACGGCGCCGGCAAGACGACCTTGTTCAACTGCATCACCGGCGACTATCTGCCGACCTCTGGCACCATCCGGCTGTTCGGCGAGGACGTCACCACCTATCCAGCCCATGAACGCATCCGCCGCGGCCTGCGCCGCACCTATCAGATTTCGCTGCTGTTCAATGGCCTGTCGGTGCGTGACAATGTCTATCTCGCCTGCCGCGGGGTGTCGCGCGGCCGCTTTTCGCTGTTGAGGCCGCGCCGT
Organism: Paracoccaceae bacterium; assembly: GCA_024644285.1. GTDB lineage: Bacteria > Pseudomonadota > Alphaproteobacteria > Rhodobacterales > Rhodobacteraceae > JAHELH01. The sequence goes on from JAHELH010000060.1 coordinate 1,449, forward strand.
AACGATGTTCTGGTGAATGCCGCCGAGGAATTGATCTCCGCGGTGCACCTGGAGGACGCAAGCGACACCCTTGTCGCCGAACTGTCCTACGGCCAGCAGCGCCAGCTCGAAATCGCGTTGGCTCTTGCGGGTGCGCCGCGCTTTATCCTGTTCGACGAGCCGGCAGCCGGCCTGTCGCCGGCTGAGCGCAGCGAGTTGATCGAGATCCTCACAAACCTGCCCGGCCACATGGGATACATCATCATCGAACACGATATGGACGTGGCGTTGCGCGTGTCGGAAAGCGTGACCATGTTGCACGGCGGCAGGATCTTCAAGGAGGGCCGGCCGCAGGAGATCGAGGACGATCCGGAAGTGCAGGAACTCTATCTCGGAGGCGGCCATGGCTGAGCGCGCGGGACCGGCCGCCCTGCAAATTTCGGGCCTCAATGTCTATTACGGCGCCTCGCACGCGCTGCAGGGCGTCGATATCTCTCTCGATCACGGCGTTCTGTCGATCGTCGGCCGCAACGGCATGGGTAAGACGACCCTGTGCAACACGATCCTCGGCCTGGTGCCGGCGGCCTCGGGCTCGATCCGCTTTCATGGCGAGGAACTGGTCGGCAGACCGCCGGCGGAGATCGCCCGCCTCGGGATCGGCTATGTGCCGCAGGGCCGGCGACTGTGGCGTTCACTCACGGTCGATGAACATCTGCGCATGGTCGCCGCCGGGCACAGCGGATCGTGGTCGGTCGACCGTATCTATGCAACGTTCCCGCAACTTGCCGAGCGCCGCAACCACGGTGGCGGGCAGCTGTCGGGCGGCGAACAGCAGATGCTGGCGATCTCGCGCGCCCTGCTGGTCAATCCTCGCCTGCTGGTGATGGACGAACCGACCGAAGGACTTGCGCCGGTGATCGTCAACCAGGTCGAGGACATGCTCTTGAACCTCGGCCAGGATGGCGAGATCGACGTCCTGGTGATCGAGCAGAACATCGGCGTCGCCACGGCCGTCGCGCCCGAGGTCGCGATCATGGTCAACGGCCGCGTCAACCGGATCATCGACTCCGGCGAGCTGTCGGCCGACCGCGACCTGCAACAGCGTCTGCTCGGCGTCGGCCGTCACGCCCATGACGACACCCCGGAGACCCCGGCCGCCGCCACCACTGAGGAGGCAGCGATCCGGGAAGGCCCGGTGCGCATCTACATGTCCAACCCGAAGCTGCCGACCCGCTGGTCGCAGCCGACACCGGTTCATGCCATCGAACAGTCGGCCCGCACCGTGACACAAGGCGCAAGGCGCGCGGAGCACGTCGGTCCCGAGGAAGCCGAGTTGCGGCCGCTCACGAGCCCGGGCGAAGCCGTGGTTCTGGTTGCCGGAACGCTCGATACCAAGGGCCCCGAACTGCGATACATGCGCGACATCATCCGCGGCAACGGCCTGGCGGTGCGGATGGTCGATCTGTCGACGTCGGGCACCCATTCCGGAGCCGAAATTCCCGCCAACCAGATTGCCGCGTTCCATCCGCGAGGCGCCAGTGGCGTGTTCACGAACGACCGCGGCACATCGGTTGCCGGCATGACGCTCGCCTTCGAGCGCTGGATCACACGGCAGACGGGCATTGCCGGCATCATCTCAGCCGGTGGTTCCGGCGGCACGGCCATTGTGGCGCCGGCAATGCGGGCATTGCCGGTCGGCATCCCCAAGATCATCGTCTCGACCATCGCCTCCAGCGATGTGCGCCGCTATGTCGGCCCGTCGGACATCATGTTGATGCATTCGGTTGCCGACATTCAGGGCCTCAACTCGATCACCCGCAAGGTGCTGCGCAACGGTGCCGAGGCGATGTCCGGCATGGTCCAGGGGCTGCGCCGTTCCCGCCAGGCGGAAACCGGCGAAGCTGACAAACCGGCCGTCGGCATCACCATGTTTGGCGTCACCACGCCTTGCGTGCGGCAGGTCACCGCCGCGTTGGGGCGTGACTACGACTGTCTCGTGTTCCATGCCACCGGCATCGGCGGCCAGTCGATGGAAAGCCTCGTCGAACAGGGCCAGATCCGTGGCGTCATCGACGTCACCACGACAGAGATCTGCGACATGATGATGGGCGGCGTGTTCCCGGCAACCGAAGACCGGTTCGGCGCAGTCATCCGGCGGCGGCTGCCCTATATCGGATCCTGCGGTGCCCTCGACATGGTGAATTTCGCCGCCCCCGACACCGTGCCCGAAAAGTACCGCGGCCGCACGTTCTACGAACACAATCCGCAGATCACGCTGATGCGCACCACACCGGAGGAAAACACGGCGATGGGACGCTGGATCGGCGAGCGACTCAACCAGATGGAGGCGCCGGTCAGGTTCTTCCTTCCCGAAGGCGGCGTGTCGCTGCTCGACAGCCCGGGCCAGCCGTTCCATGACCCGGCGGCCGATCGCGCCCTGTTCGATGCTCTCGAGGCCACGGTGCGGCAGACATCCAACCGGCAGCTGATCCGGCTGCCGCACAACATCAACGCGCCGGAGTTCTCCGCCGCGCTGGTGAGAACATTCCTCGAATTGCACTCCGCCGGCCGGGCGCCGCGGGGACGCAGCAGCAGGCAGGACAGATGGCAATCGAACGCAAGGTGATCCTCGACAGGTTCCGCGGCATGATCGCCAACGGCGAGCCGATCATCGGCGGCGGCGCCGGCACCGGCCTGTCGGCAAAGTGCGAAGAGGCCGGCGGCATCGACCTCATCGTTATCTACAACTCCGGCCGCTATCGCATGGCCGGGCGCGGCTCCTTGGCAGGTCTCATGCCTTACGGCGATGCCAATCAGATCGTCGTCGAGATGGCATCCGAGGTCCTGCCCGTTGTCAGACACACACCGGTCCTCGCCGGCGTCAACGGCACCGATCCATTCCGCCTCATGGATGTTTTTCTCGACAAGCTGCGGCGCATCGGGTTTTCAGGCGTGCAGAACTTTCCGACCGTCGGACTTATCGACGGAACGTTCCGCGCCAATCTCGAGGAGACAGGCATGTCCTACGGCCTCGAGGTCGACATGATCGCCAAAGCGCACGCAAAGGACATGCTGACGACCCCCTATGTGTTCAACGAGGATGACGCGAAAGCGATGGCCGGTGCGGGTGCCGATATCATCGTCTGTCATCTAGGTCTCACCACCGGCGGCTCGATCGGCGCCGAAACCGCATTGTCGCTTGAAGACTGCCCCGCAATGGTCGATGCCTGGGCCGAAGCGGCACTTTCGGTCAAGCCGGACGCGATCATCCTGGTGCATGGCGGGCCTGTGGCGATGCCGGAAGATGCCGGATACGTGCTGGCCAATACCGGGCACTGCCATGGGTTTTATGGTGCCTCGTCGATGGAGCGGCTGCCGACGGAAACCGCGCTCACCGAACAGACGAAGGAATTCAAACGGATCGGGAGACAGGGCTGACCTGCTCCGCACAACACGGGATTGCGTAAACGGGAGGAACGATGATGACAGGGCAGATCATAGGCCAACTCATTCTCTGGCTCATCGTGGCGGTGATCGTCATCGCCATCATTTACTGGGTGATGAACTGGCTCTACCGGCGCTCGACCAAGGAGGTGGCGTTCGTGCGCACCGGTTTTCTCGGCGAGAAGGTGGTGATCGATGGCGGCGCATTCGTGTGGCCGATCATCCATGACATCACGCCGGTCAACATGAACTCGATCCCCGTCGAGGTCACCCGCGACCGCGAGAATGCGCTTATCACCAAGGACCGCATGCGCGTCGACATGGAGGCGGAATTCTACCTGCGCGTCAGGCCGACAAAGGAGTCCGTTTCAACCGCCGCCTCGACGCTCGGACGGCGCATGTTGCAGACCGATCAGATGCACGAACTGCTTGCCGGCAAGTTTGAATCGGCCCTGCGCGCGATCGCCGCCGAAATGACCATGGCCCAGATGCACGAGAAGCGCGGCGACTACGTCACGCGCGTCCGTGAAGCCGCCCAGCTGGATCTCGAGCGCAACGGCCTTGAGCTCGAATCCGTCGCCATCAAGGACATCGACCAGACAAGCCTCGAGTTCTTCAACCCGTCCAACCGGTTCGATGCCGAAGGCCTCACCGAGCTCATCCGCGACATCGAGGATCGCCGCAAGCTGCGCAACGACATCGAGCAGGATTCGATGATCCAGATCCGCGCCCGCAACCTGGAGGCGGAAAAGCAGTCTCTGGAAATCGAGCGTGAAAGCGAGGAAGCCCGGCTGATCCAGGAGCGCGATGTCGAGTTCCGCCGCGCCCAGCAGCGCGCCGAACTGGCCCGCGAACGCGCCGAGCGCGACACCGAAGCCGAACAGGCCGAGATCCTCGCCCGTGAAGCTATTGAAAAGGCGCGGATCGAAAACGAGCGCGCGATCAGCGAAAGCCGGATTGCGTCTGAGCGCGATGTGCGCGAGCGCGAGATCGCGCGCCAGATGGCTCTCGATGCGGCCGAACTCAGGTCACGCGAGGAAACCGAAAAGACCCGTATCCTGCAGGAGCGCGCCGTCGCCGAAGCCCGTATCACCAACGAGCAGGAAACCCAGGCCAAGGAAATCGCCCGCAGGCGCGCCATCGAGGAGGCCGAGATCGCCGCCCGTGAGGCGACCGAACGCGCTCGCATCGAGCAGGAACGTGCCGTCACCGAGGCGCGCATCACCAACGAGCAGGAGACCCAGACCAAAGAGATCACCCGCCGGCAGACCGTCGAAGAGGCCGAGATCGCAGCCCGCGAGACCACCGAACGGGCGCGTATCGAGCAGGAGCGTGCGGTCATCGAAGCCCGCATCGCCCGCGACAAGGACACCCGCCAGCGCGAGATCGAAAGCCAGCGGTCGATCGAGGAAGCCGAAATCACCGCCCGCGAGGCGACCGAGAAGCAGCGTATTTCCGAGAGCGCCATGGTCAGCGAAGAGCGCATCCAGACCGACCGCAAGATCCGCGCGCTCGAAATCGAGCGCCAGAAGGCCGTCGAGGAAGCCGAGATCGCGGCCCGCGAGGCCGTCGAGGCGGCACGCATTGCGCAGCAGAAGAAGATCGACATGGAGCGCATTCTCGCCGAGACCGAAACCCGCAGCCGCGAGATCGAGCGCAACGAGGCGATCGAAAGCTCCGAGATCTCCTCACGCCGCCTGGTCGACCAGATGCGGATCGAAAAGGAACTCGAAACCTCGCGCGATGCCATTGGCCGCGACGAGGCGGTCAACGCCCTGCAGATCTCACGCGACAAGGCAACGGACGCGGCGCGCATCGCCGCCGACCAGGCTATCGAGGCGGCGCGCATTGCCCAGCGCAAGGCGCTCGACGTCGAACGCATCGAAGCCGAACAGGTCACCCGGGAGCGTGAAATCGCCCGCGAGGAAAACGTCGAGGCAAGCGACATCAAGCGCCGCGAGGCGGTCGAGCGCCAGCGCATCCAGGCAGAGCTCGAGCTCGAAAGGGAGCGCATTGCCTCACAGCAGAACCGCGAGATCATCGACATCGAACGCAAGCGCGTGGTCGAAGAGGCCGACGAACAGCGCGCCATCGAGCTGTCGGAGAAAAAGGCCGAGCGGGCCGGGGCCGACGCCAAAGTGCGCCAGGCCGAGATCGTGGCCAACAAGCAGGTCGAGACCAGCGAGGTCGAGCGCGAACAGGCGCTCGATGCCGCCCGGCTGAAGCGCCAGCGGGCAACCGAGCAGCTCGAGATCGCCCGGGTGCAGGCGCTGCGCGAAGCCGAGATCGCCTCGCGCGAGGACATCGAACGTGCCCGCATCGCCTCCGAGCGCGGTCTCGATGAAGCCCGTATCGGCCATGAGACCGAACGCCGCCGCCTCGAGGTGGCGCGCGAACGCGAGGTCGAATCGGCCGAGATGGACAAGGCCGTGGCGCTGTACAAGAAGTCGCTCGAGGAGACGGCCGCCCGCATCGAGGCCGACGTGGCCCGCGCCCGTGCCGCCGAGGCCGAGGAAAAGGTCAAGACGACCCGCGAGACCGAAGAGGCCAACCGGCGCCGCTCCATCGACGTGCTGATGGCCCAGAAGGCGGCGGAAGAAGAAAAGATCTCCGCCGAAGCCGAGAAGGTCCGGCGCGCGGTCGAGGCCGAAGCCCAGCGACTGCTCAACGAAGCCGAGAACGTGCTCACCGACGAGGCGCGCTACTCGCTGTTCCGCCGCCGGCTGCTCGAGCATGTCGAGGGTATCGTGGCCGCCTCGGTCAAGCCGATGGAAAAGATCCAGGACATCCGCATCATGCAGCTGGACGGCATGGCCGGAGGTGGCGGCGGCGGGAGCGGCCGCAATGCCACCGACGAGGTCATCAACTCGGCGCTGCGTTACCGGGTCCAGGCGCCGCTGATCGACAATCTGCTGGCCGAACTGGGTATCGACGGCGGCAACCTGTCGAGGATGCCGGGCCTGATGCGCGAGGCAAGCGACATGCAGCGCATTTCCGATGCCATCAAACGAAGAGAGGGAGAAAACGACAGCGCAAGCGGGTCCGAAACCGGTGATACGCCCGCCGACCCGCAGGGGTCCGGCGGACAGGGAAGCTAGCCGATGCCGCGCGTTTACGTCTCAAGCGTCATCGATGCGCCGACCCAGCGTGTCTGGGACCGGATCCGCGACTTCAACGGGCTGCCGCGCTGGCACCCGGCGATCCGCGACAGCCGCATCGAGGACGGCCAGCCGGCCGACAAGGTCGGCTGCGTGCGCGACTTCCATTTGCAGAACGGCGACCGTATCCGTGAGCGCCTGCTCGGCCTGTCAGACTACGACTATTTCTGCACCTACTCGATCCTCGAAAGCCCGATGCCGCTGACCGACTATGTTGCGACCCTGCGGCTGACGCCGGTGACCGACGGCGAGCGCACCTTCGTCGAGTGGTCGGCCGAGTTCGAGTGCGCCGCCGCGGAAGCCGAGGGCCTCGTCAGCGGCATCGGCCAGAACGTGTTCCAGGCCGGCTTCGATGCCCTCAAACGGCAGTTCCGCGGCTGATGGTCAAGGTGGTCAAAAGCACGATCATGGACGCACCGGTCGAGGCCGTGTGGGGCGTGTTGCGCGATTTCAACGGCCATGACCGCTGGCACCCGGCGGTTTCCGAAAGCCATATCGAGCGCGGACGGCCGTCCGACATGGTCGGCTGCGTCAGGCGCTTCCGCCTCACCGACGGTTCGGAACTGCGCGAGCAGCTTCTGACCATGTCGGATATCGACATGGCTTTCAGCTACTGCCTGCTCGAAACGCCGGTGCCGCTTCTCAACTATGTCGCCCATGTCCGGTTGCTGCCCGTCACCGACGGCGACCGCACGTTCTGGCAGTGGGATTCGCGCTTCGACACGCCGGCCGGTCGCGAAGCGGAACTCGGACAGATGGTCGGCGACGACATCTACCAGGCCGGGTTCGCAGCGATCCGCGATCACCTCGCAGAACACGCGGAGGCCCGTTGATGCCCTTCCGTGTCGAAACCTTTGATCGCATCGAGGATGCCGCTCGCGCTCTCGCCGCCAACCGCAATGCCCGCTTCTACGGTGGCGGCACCATCCTGATGTGCGCCGTCAATGCCGGCAGCCAGTCGTTCGATACGCTCATCCGCATCAACCGCAATGACCTGGGCATCATCCGCGCCGAGGGCGACCGCATGTCGATCGGTAGCGGGGTGACCATGAGCCAGGTACTGCAGAGCCGCGATCTCGATTTTCTGCATCCGGTGGCGATCGCCGTCGGCGGTCCGGCGATCCGCACTGCCGCCACGGTCGGCGGCAACCTTTATGCAGCTGCGCCCTACGGCGACTTTGCCACCGCACTTCTGGCGCTCGGCGCCGAGGTCCAGTTCGGCGGCGACGGCGGCAGCGCCATGCCGATCGATCAGTTCCTCGCCGACCGCGACCGCCACCGCGAACGGATCGTATCGAACATCCTCGTGCGCCGGCCGGGCGATGCCGGCAGTTTCCGCTTCAGGAAGGTCACACGGGTCAAGCCGAAAGGCGTCGCCGTCATGACATTGGCAGCCCTGTTGCCGCGCAGCCGCAGCGGAATTCGTGTCGCCTATGGCAACATGGCGCCGACGCCGGTGCGTGCCGCCGCCGTGGAACGGGCACTCGAGGGCGCCAATCTCGATGAAGCAGGCATCGGCCCGGCATTGGCGGCCGCGACCCGGGGCCTGTCGCCGGCAAGCGATGCGCTGGCGTCCCAGTGGTACCGCCAGGAGGTGGCGCCGGTGCATCTGAAACGCATGTTGCTCGGGCAGGCAGGTTAGGAGGGAACGGAGGTGGCGAAGAAACCGCTGCAGTTCAATCTGAACGGTGAAGACCGCGCGGTGTTCGTCGCCGACGGCGAGAACCTGCTCGACACCCTGCGCCGCGGCGTCGGCGACCTGACGCCGAAATTCGGCTGTGCCCAGGGCACCTGCGGCGCCTGCACGGTGCTGATCGACGGTGAACCGCGCATGTCGTGCCTGACACTGTCCGAGACGATAGGCGGCAGCCGCGTCGAGACCACCGCCGGTCTCGGCGACGGCGGCAAGCTGCACCCGCTGCAGGATGCGTTCATGCGCAACTTCTCGGCCCAGTGCGGCTACTGCACGCCGGGCATGCTGATGGCCGCCAAGGCGCTGCTCGACCGCAACCCGGCACCGAGCAGGGACGACATCGTGCAGGCGATTTCCGGCAACCTGTGCCGCTGCACCGGCTATGAACCGATCATTCGCGCCATCGAGGAAGCCGCCGGCATGGCGCGCGGAGCAACAGGAGCAGGCCGCTGACATGACCATCGAATTCCGCAAGGACCTGTTCGCCGATGAACGCGACGACAATCTCAACGAGATCGGCAAGCCGACGATACGCCAGGATATCCTCGGCCACGTGACCGGCCGTTCGCCGTTCTACGATGATCACCTGTTCGACGGGCTGCTGCACATGCGCTGCGTGCGCTCGCCGCACCACCATGCCCGCATCCGCTCGATCGATGCTTCCGCCGCCGAGCGCATGCCCGGCGTGCGCCGCGTCGTGCTCGGCCGCGATGTGCCGACCAACCTCAACACGCTGTTGAGCCTCCTCGACTTCGGCCTCGACGACGAACCGCTGTTGTCGGAGGC
>JAHELH010000061.1 GCA_024644285.1 Paracoccaceae bacterium
CTTCACCCGCCGCCACGCGGATGGCGCTTGAGATCGTCGTCGATGTGCAGCCAGGGCAGCGCCTCGGCATGGAAGAAATGCGCCTTCGGCACGTAGGTCGCGGGGTCGTCCAGGCTGGCCGCGAAGCCGTGGATTTCGTCGGGCAGCTTTTGGGTGCGATAGGCAAGCTGGCTGCCGCAGCCGGGGCAGAAGTAGCGTTCGGCCAGTGGCGAGCTTTGGAAGCGCGCCGGCTCACCGAACCAGCGCCAGGCACTGACGCGGACACCGAAATAGGCGGTGACAGGCGCCGAGCAGGCCCGGCGGCAGCTTTCGCAATGGCAGTAGCCGGCCCAGAGCAGCGCGTCCGGGTCGAACTTGTAGCGCACCGCGCCGCACAGGCAGCGCCCCGAAGCCGACATCATCGCTCGTCCCCATCTTTTTCGACGCAAGATGGGCGCGTTGCGCGGAAGGTGCAATATGCTTAGCGTCGCACCGGAAAGGGCAGGGCGATGGCAGAGACGCAGGGCCGGATCACGCTGTGGGGCATCGAGGTGTTTCTCGCCGCCGCCGAGGAACTGTCGATCACAGCGGCCGCGCGGCGTCTGGGGGCCAGCGCCTCGGCGGTCAGCCAGCAGCTGACCAACCTGGAAGGCGCGCTGGGCACGGCGCTGCTGAACCGCAACGAACGTCCGATGAGCCTGACGCCCGCGGGCGCACTGTTCCAGCGCCGGGCGCAGACCATCGTCAACGAGGCGGCGCGGGCGCGGGCGGAACTGGCGCTGCAGGATCCCTCGGTCCTGACGCAACTGCGGCTGGGGATGATCGAGGATTTCGACGCCGACGTGACGCCGCGGCTGCTGCGCGACATGGCGGCCGAGCTGACGGGCTGCCAGTTCCTGCTGGAGACCGGCGCCTCGCACCGGCTGGTCGACAGGCTGGACGCGCGGGCGCTGGACGTCATCGTGGCAGCCGAAATGGGAGCAGAGGCGGACTGGATGGAGGTGCACCCGATCCTGGCCGAGCCGTTCCTGGCGGCGGTGCCCAAGGGCGCGGTGATGCCGGGCGGGGAGGTGCTGGCGGCCCTGCGCGCATTGCCCCTGATCCAGTACACCGAACGTCATCACATGGGCCGGATGATCTCGGCGCATTTGGCGCGGCAGAACCTGACCTTGAGCCACCGCTTCGAGCTGGACAGCTATCACGCGATCATGGCGATGGTGGCGGCGGGGGCCGGCTGGACCATCCTGACCCCGCTGGGATTCATGGCCGCGCACCGGTTCCGCGACGCGGCCGACGTGATGGCCTTGCCCTTTGCGCCGTTGCAGCGGGCGGTCTCGCTGACCGCGCGGCGCGGGGTGCTTGGCGACATCCCCGCACGCATGGCGCGGCGCCTGCGGCCACTGGTGGCCGAGCTGGTGGTCAGGCCCAGCCTGGGCCGGATGCCCTGGCTGGGAGAGACGCTGAAAGTGTCGGACTGAGGCCTTCGCTGCACTGCAGAATGTTTCGCGCGCGAAACATTTTTGCATTTGTTAACAGAATGTTAAGGCGCGCTCAGGTGCCGTAAGCGAGGGCCTTTCCTTTGACGTCCTCTGCCGCGCCGACCAGGGCGGCGGCGATGAGGTCAAGCTCGGCCCGCTTCAGCCGCGCCGGCAGGCGGGCGTCGCAGGCGCGCATCAGCATGGCGCGGGTCTGCGGCAGATCCGGCATGTCGCCGAGGAACTGCCAGTTCCAGAAGGCGCGCGCATTGTCCTCGCTCAGCCCGAAAATCTGCACCTTGACGCCGCGCGCCTCGGCCGCGTCGGCAAAGGCGCGGGCGCCGTCATCGCTGAAGCCTTTCAGGTTGAACTGGATCGAGTCCGGAGCGCGGGCTTCGGGCTCCAGCGGCGGCGGCACGTGCAGCCAGGGCGAGGCGTTGAGCAGGCCCGCCACGTAGTCGTGGTTTCGGCGCCCGTCGCGGACGCGGCGCGGGATCTCGGCGATCTGGGGCCGGAGCAGGGCGGCGGAGAGGTTGCCCAGCCGCGTGTTGTAGAGCGGCAGCTTGTTCTGCCAGTGCGCGAAGCGGTCCTGCAGCACCGGGTGCTTTTTCCAGTTGTGCTCGTAGGCGCCGGACATGATCACGGCGCGGGCGATGATATCGGCGTCGTCGGTGATCAGGATGCCGCCTTCGCCAGAATTGAGCAGCTTGTAGGACTGGAACGAGAAGCATCCGATCCGCCCCAGCGTGCCGATCTTGCGGCCGTGCCATTCGGTGCCGAGCGAATGCGCCGCGTCCTCGATCACCGGGATATCGTGGGCGAAGGCCAGCGCCAGGATCGCGTCCATGTCGCTGGTATGGCCGCGCATGTGGCTGATCAGGATCGCATCGGCGCTTTCGAGCTTGGACTCGAAATCCTCGATGTCGATCCGGTAGTTGTCCTTGACCTCGACCAAAACGGGGACGCAAGCGGCATGCACCACCGCGGACGGGACGGCGGCGAAGGTGAAGGCGGGGATCAGGACACGGGCGCCGTGCGGCAGCCCCAGCGACTTCAGCGCGAGGAACAGGGCAGCCGAGCAGGAGGCGCAGGCAAGGGCGTATTTGACGCCCATATGCGCCGCGAATTCCTGTTCCAGCAGGGCGACGGGGCTGTCGTCAGAGGTGTAGCGGAACAGATCGCCGTCGGCGAGCATCCGGTCGATCTCGGCCCGGGCGGCATCGGGGATGGGTTCGGCGTCGTAGACGTTGGGGGGCAGCGTCATGATTTGCCTTTCCTGAAATTCAGTTTCGGAAATTCTGTAAAAGATTTCGGTGAATTTGGCGAGGGAAAATGCCGCGGGCGGCGGCGCCCCGCCGAGCGGGCGGCGTATTCACATGACCAGAAGAAGCAAGCGACCGGCGACTATATCCCGAGCCGGTCGCGCAGTCTGCCGTAGGTCATGGCGAGCACCAGAAGCGGGCTGCGCAGGGCGCCTCGGCCGGGGAAGGGGCGGGGACGGATGCGGGCCATGACGTCGAACCCGGCGCTGTCGCCGGCGATGGCATCGGCTATCAGCTTGCCGGCCAGCGTGGCCAGCGCGACGCCCTGGCCGGAATAACCCGAGGCGTTCCAGAGACCGGGGCCGGGGCGCGAAAAGTCGGGCAGGCGACTGCGGGTGATCGCCAGGGTGCCGCCCCAGGCGTAGTCGATGCGTGCATCCGCAAGCTGCGGGTAGATCTCCAGCATCGGCTTGCGCACAAGTGCTGCGATGTCGCGGGGGAAGCGGTAGCCATAGCTTTCGCCGCCGCCGAAGAGCAGGCGTCGGTCTTCGCTGAGCCGCCAGTAATTGACGACGAAGCGGCTGTCGGCGACGGCGATGTCCTTGGCGAGGATGTCGTCGGCGCGATCGCCCAGCGGTTCGGTGGCGGCGATGAAATTGTTGATCGGCATGACGCGGGCTGCGGTCTGCCGCTCCAGCCCGCCGAGATACCCGTTGCAGGCCAGAACGACGTGGTCGGCCTCGACCCGGCCGCGGCCGGTGCGGACCTGCGGGGTAGGACGCTGGCGGATGTGGTGGACTTCCGAGGTCTCGTGGATCGTGACGCCGGCGTCGACGGCAGCTTTCGCAAGGCCAAGCGCGTAGCGCAGAGGATGGATATGGCCCGAGGCCCAGTCGACGAGCCCGCCGTGGAAGACGTCGGAGCCGACCAGGGCGCGGATCCCGGCACGGTCCAACGGCTCGGCCATGTCGTAGCCGTAGTCGCGGCGGAGCCGGTCGACATAGGCCTGGCTTTCCGCTGCGCCTTTCGCAGTGCGGTCGGCATGGGCGACGCCGTCGCGCCAGGCGGCGTCGATCCGGTGTTCGGCGATGAGGTCCCTGACGAGGCTGACCGCCGCAAGGCCGAGATCCCAGAGCTGGCGGGCGTGGTCGCGGCCGAACCTGGCCTCGAGCGTGTCCTGGTCGCGGCGCTGGCCGGTCAGGACCTGCCCGCCGTTGCGCCCCGAGGCGCCGAATCCGACGCGGTGCGCTTCGAGCAGGACGACGCTGCGGCCGGCCCGGGCCAGGTGCAGCGCCGCCGAAAGACCGGTATAGCCCCCGCCGATCACGCAGATATCGGCGCGGGCCTCGCCGCGCAGTTCGGGGAACGGATCGAGGGGCTGGGCGGTCGCGGCGTACCAGCTGGGCGGATAGGCGCCCTGCCGGTCGTTGGCATGCAGCAGGTTCATACGTTCAGCAGAAGGTGCTCGCGCTCCCACGGGCTGATGACCTGCAGGAAGCCCTCGTTCTCGGCCTTCTTCACGGCGGAATAGACGCGGGCGAAATGCGGGTCGAGCACTTCGTGCATCGCCGTGGCCTCGTCGAGCAGGTCGAGCGCCTCGGACAGCGACCGCGGGATGTCAGGCTCGGTGTCGTAGGCGTCGCCGGTGAATTGCGGCGCAGGCTCCTTGCCATCCACAAGGCCCAGATAGCCGCAGGCCAGCGACGCAGCGATGCCGAGATAGGGGTTCACGTCCATGCCCACGAGCCGATTCTCGACCCGGCGCGCCTGGGGCTCGGACACAGGGACGCGGATGCCCGTTGTGCGGTTGTCGCGGCCCCATTCAAGGTTGATGGGGGCGGCATGGTCGCGGACGTATCGCCGGTAGCTGTTCACGTAGGGCGCGAGGATCGCGATCACCGAGGGCAGGTGGTTCTGCAGACCCGCGATGAAGTGGAAGAATTCCGGCGTTTCCGAGCCGTCGGCGGCGGCGAAGATGTTCTTGCCGGTCTTCGTGTCGACGACCGAGTGGTGGACATGCATGGCTGACCCGGGTTCGTCCTGGATCGGCTTGGCCATGAAGGTGGCAAAACAGTCGTGGCGAAGGGCCGCCTCGCGGATAAGCCGCTTGAAGTAGAAAATCTCGTCGGCAAGCGCGATGGGATCGCCGTGGGCCAGGTTGATCTCGACCTGGCCGGCGCCGCCTTCCTGCAGGATGCCGTCGATGAAGAAGCCTTGCGCCTCGGCGAAGTCGTAGATGTCGTCGATCACAGGGCCGTATTCGTCGACCGCGGACATCGAATAGGCCTGGCGTGCAGCGGCGCGGCGGCCCGAGCGGCCCATGGGCGGCTCGACCGGCTGGTTCGGGTCGATGTTGCGGGCGACGAGGAAGAACTCCATCTCGGGCGCGACCACCGGGGTCCAGCCCTTGTCGTTGTAAAGCTGCACGACGCGCTTCAGCACGTTGCGCGGGGCCATGGCAACCGGATTGCCCTGCTGGTCGTGGCAGTCGTGGATCACCTGCAGCGTCCAGTCGGCGGTCCATGGCGCGGCGGTGGCGGTGGAGAAATCCGGCGTCAGGATCATGTCCGGCTCGGTGAAGCTTTCACCATCGTCGTCCACCCATTCGCCGGTGATCGTCTGCAGAAAGATCGAGTTCGGCAGGAAGAAGTTCTTCTGCTTCGCGAATTTCTGCGCCGGCATGGCCTTGCCGCGCGCGATGCCGGAAATGTCGGCGACGAGGCACTCGACCTCGTCGAGCCTGCGGCCCTCGAGATAGGCGCGCGCGGCCTCCGGCAGCTGGTCGGTCCAGTCAGCCATGGGCGGCGGCACGCGGTTGCTTGAAGAAGGCGGCGATGCGGTCGGCGATCACGTTCGAGTCGAGAGGGGCGTCGAGCTGCCGCGTCGCCGCCGCGAGCCTGTCATCGGGGACGACGCCCTTGCCGCGGGTGCGTATCAGCCCGTCGATGAAATCGGGACCGAATTCGGGGTGCGGCTGGATCGAGAGAATCCGGTCGTCATAGACCAGTGCGGCATAGGCGCAGAAATCGTTGGACGCGATGGTGCGGGCAGCCGCGGGTTTCTCGACCACCTGGTCCTGGTGCCAGGCGTTGATCGCCAATTCGCCCATATCCTCGAACTCGTAGGTTCGGCGACCGACCGACCAGCCGCCCTGGAACTTCTCGACCTTGCCGCCCAGCGCCTGCGCGACGATCTGGTGGCCGAAGCAGATTCCGACGAGCGGTATGCGATGTTCGTAGCAGTCGCGGATGAATGCCTCCAGCGGCGGGATCCAGGGGTGATCCTCGTAGGCGCCGTGGCGCGAGCCGGTGATCAGCCAGCCGTCGCAGACGGTGATGGCCTCGGGGAAGACCATGTCGACCACGGAATAGATCGAAAAGGTAAAGCCATGGCCGTCGAGCAGCTTTGTGAACAGGCTGCCGTAGTCGGGAAAGTCCTCGACCATCGCATCGGGCGTGTGGCCGGTTTGCAGAATACCGATATGCATGTGGGGCCTAAGGTCCGGGTAT
The DNA here is from genome assembly GCA_024644285.1 of Paracoccaceae bacterium. Lineage (GTDB taxonomy): Bacteria > Pseudomonadota > Alphaproteobacteria > Rhodobacterales > Rhodobacteraceae > JAHELH01. The sequence goes on from JAHELH010000061.1 coordinate 6,226, forward strand.
GGAACGGTTCTACGCCGTGCCGTTGGCGTCAACAAGGGGCGCGTGGAGCGGACGCAGCGCCGATACGTTTGTCGGGACGATCCCCTGGTCCGCGTGTCGCCCCTAGCTCGCCGCGAATCCTTCGGGGAGGAACCGAACCATCGCCTCGGGGCCCCTGGGGTCGAGTTGGTAGAGATTTGGCCTTGCGGACAGGTAGGCGCGCCAGTTTCGCTCGGGGTAAGTGCTGATCCGGGTGCTGTGCGCCGCATGCATCTTCGGGGCCAGGTCCGCGATGCGCATCCCGCGCCCGTTGGTGCTGTGCTGACGGATCATGTCGCGGATCCGGAAATCGAAATCGCGGCATCCGTGCGCGGTCGGCGCTGCCTGCCCGCGTTTGGGCTTGCTATCCAGTTGCCTGAACTCGGTACAGGCGAGCCGGAAGCCGTCGGGTGCTTTCGCCTCTCCCATCCCCAACACGTGCAGGCCCTTTTCGCGCAGGCGCTGCGCCAGGTGCGTGAAGTCGCCGTCGGATGACGCGATCGCGAACGTGTCCACCCCTCCGGTGATCGCGAATTCCATGGCGTCGATGCAAAGAAGAAGATCGGCCGCGTTCTTACCCTTGCCGGCGTGAATGAACCGGAATTCCGGCAGATCGAGCCAGTCCGAATTGCAATTCGCAGCTGCATAGATACGGGCGATATCCACGCGTCCAAGTTTCTTTGCTTCAGTCAGGACTGGACCGGAATGTTTCGCACTTACGTTGTCACCATCGATCAGAACCGCCACGCGCCGGGAAACCACACTATTTCTCCTTTGATTCAATGGGCATATTTTCAGGACCATCGCGACAGTTGGCAAGACCTTGTTTCCCGCTGCACCTCGTCAGACTTCCCGGCGCATCCAGGAGCTTCGCGAAGCTTAGGGATCAGCGCAAAAGTGGGCGCATCCGCATGCGGGCGCGCTGGTCCTGCGGCAGATGGCGGTTGAGCCGCCGGTTGATCGCACCGAAAACGCCGATCACCGTCAGCGTCAGCAGGATGAAATAGAAGGCAACGATCGGGTAGGGGATGAACGGGTTGAAGGTCTTGTCGGCAAAGTAATTGGCGTAATAGAGCGCGTCGCCACGCTGCTGCCAGGCCGGGAATCCCGAGAAGAAGACCAGCGTCGTGGCGTGGAACAGGAAGATCGCCTCGTTGGTATAGGCAGGCCAGGCGAGCCGCAGCATGGTCGGCCAGACAACGCGGCGGAACTTATTCCAGCCGGACAGTCCGTAGGCGTCGGCGGCCTCGAGATCGCCGCGTGGAACCGAGCGCAGGGCGCCGTAGAAAATCTCTCCGGAATAGGCGGCGGTGTTGAGAAACAGCACGATCAGCGCGCCGAGCGCCGCCGAGGTCAGCGGGCTCAGCGCCGGAATCTGCTGCTTCAGCGAGAGAAACAGGAAATAGGCCAGGAAAAACTGGATGAAGAGCGGCGAGCCGCGGAACACGAAGATGAACCACTCGGCGGGCTTGCGGACCCAGGGATTGGTGGCGTTCTTGCCCATCGCCAGCGCGGTGGCGAGGAAGAATCCGGCGAGCAGCGCCAGCACCCCGAAATAGATGTTCCAGATCATGCCGGAGCCGATCAGGGTGAAATGCTGGCAGAGCGTGAAGTCGGAACGGGGCAGCAGGCGCTCGCCGATGCCGAGCGAACGCAGGCCGTAATCGCCGATGGTCTGCAGGCAGCTCACGCCCCGGCCCTCCGCATCGCTTCGCCGCCCATGGTCGCCTGGCCGCGCGTCAGGCGCGCGGTCAGCTTGCCGAGGTAGATCTCCGAAATGCGGGTCATGCCGAGGTAGAAGACCAGCAGGGCGAGGAAATACCACAGCCGCCAGTCGCCGTGCGGGTAGTCGGTGAAGCGCGGATTGGCGGTGCCGCCCAGCTCGCGCGCCCAGTAGACGATGTCCTCGACGCCGAGCAGGAACAGAAGTGGCGTGGCCTTGATCAGGATCATCCAGAGGTTACTGAGGCCCGGCAGGGCGTAGACCCACATCTGCGGCACCAGGATGCGCCAGAAGGTCTGACGGTGGCTCATGCCGTAGGCCTCGGCGGTTTCAAGCTGCGGGCGCGGCACGGCGCGCATGGCGCCGTAGATCACGTTGGCGGCGAAGGCGCCGAAGACGATGCCGAAGGTGAAGATGGCGAGCGAGAAGTTGTAGATCTCGTGCCAGATCTGCGGCGAGTTGCCCAGCGGCAGCTTGGCCTGGGCGCAGACGATGAAGTCGCTGCCCTGCCGGATCGGCTGGTCCCAGTCGGGGCATTTGACCTTGTGGCGGATCCATTCCAGCCCCTGATCGAGCGCGATGACGAAGAACAGGAAGAAGGCGATATCGGGAACGCCGCGCACCATCGCGGTATAGCCCTTGCCGAACCACCGGAGCGGCAGGATGTGCGAACGCGCAGCCACGGCGCCGCCGAAGCCGAAAATCAGCGCAACCGGCGCGGTGATCGCCAAAAGCAGCAGCACCGTGCCGAACGACCAGTAGAACAGCATCTGCTTGCCGGTGGTCAGGTAGCAGGCCATCCAGCGGAGATTGTCGAGGGTCGAGGGATCGGTGCAGTAGGAAAAGATGTGCGAACACTCCGGGCGGAGGGTAGGGTACGGTGGGGTTCAACCCCACCCTACCGCGTTGATCACCAGGTCGAGGCGACCTGCCACTTCTCGATCATTGCATTCAGCGTGCCGTCGTCCTTCATCGACTGGATGGCCGCGTCGAACTTGGCCTTCAACTCGCCGTCGCTTTCGCGGATGCCCATCGCGACGCCGCCGCCCAGCGCGACCGGCTCGCCGACGATCATCAGAGCGTCATCGGTGTCGGCGATGGCCTGCAGGTACGAGGCGTCGGCCAGCACCGCGTCGGCCTCGCCGTCGCGCACGGCCTGGATGGTCTCTTCCGGCGTCGCGAACTCGACCAGCGTGGCGTCGCTTTCGGCGATATAGGCGGCCTGGATCGTGCCGGTCTGCGCCGCGATGACACCGCCCATCGTGTCGACGCCGTCCGAGGCGCCGAGATAGAGCGACGGGTCGGGCGGGGTGTAGGGCTGGGTGAAGTCGATCACCTCGTCACGCTCGTCGGTCACCGACATGCCGGCGATGATGGCGTCGTAGTTGCCCGAGACGAGGTTCGGGATGATCGAATCCCAGTCGTTGGTGACCCATTCGCAGGTCAGTTCGGCGCGCGTGCACAACTCGTCGCCCAACTCGCGCTCGAAGCCGTCGACCTCGCCCTTGTCGTTGATGAAGTTCCAGGGCTCGTAGGCGCCCTCTGTGCCCAGACGCACGACGGAATGCGAGGCGGCGAAGGCGACGCCGGCGCTGAGCGCCAGAGCCGCGGTGGTGAGGATCAGTTTCTTCATTTTGGTCTCCCTGTTTGGTCGTATCGTCGATCTATTTGGCTTTCCCCGTTTCTAACCAGTGCTGCCGCAGGGTCAGGCCGGGGCCGTGGCGGAGAGAAATCCGCGCAGCCGTTCGGTCTGCGGGTTGCCGAACAGCCGATGCGGCGGGCCTTCCTCCTCGATCCGGCCCTGATGCAGGAACAGGACGTGGTCGCTGACGTCATGCGCCATCTTCATGTCGTGGGTCACGATCACCATGGTGCGCCCTTCCTCGGCCAGCGCCTTGATGACGCGCACGACCTCTTGTTCCAGTTCCGGATCCAGCGCGCTGGTGGGCTCGTCGAACAGAAGCGCGCGCGGCTCCATGCACAGGCCGCGGGCGATGGCGGCGCGCTGCTGCTGGCCGCCCGACAGCTGCGCGGGATAGGCGTCGCACTTGTCGCCGATGCCGACCTTGTCGAGGTATGCGCGGGCCTTGGCCTCGACCTCGTCCCGGTCGCGGCCCAGCACCGTGCACGGCGCCTCCATGACATTCTGCAGGATCGTCATGTGGGACCAGAGGTTGAACTGCTGGAACACCATCGACAGGTTGGTGCGGATGCGGGTGACCTGGGCCCGGTCGGCGGGGTGGCGGTTCATTCCCTCGCCGCGCCACTTGATCGGCTCGCCTTCGAAGATGATGTCGCCCTGCTGGCTGTCCTCTAGCAGGTTGGCGCAGCGCAGCAGCGTCGACTTCCCGGAACCCGAGGAGCCGATCAGCGAGATCACGTGCCCGCGCTCGGCGACCATGTCGACGCCTTTCAGGACCTCCAGCGCACCGAAGCTTTTGTGCAGATCGCGGATCTCGATGACGGGCGGTTCGGTGTCTCTCACGGCGGCAAGCACATCCCCAATGGCTTTCGAGACCGGAGTAGGGCGGAAAT
>JAHELH010000342.1 GCA_024644285.1 Paracoccaceae bacterium
CGGTAGAATGCGGGATCCGCCGCCGGATCGGCCTCGGCCACCGCTTTGCGCCAGAACGCCTCGGGCCCCAGCCCCTGGTAGGGCGAGGCCACAGGTCAGGCGGCGCGGGTGGTGCGCTGCTCGATCCGCTTTTCGTGCGCGCCCTGGATCAGCCGGTGCACGTAGATGCCGGGCAGGTGGATGCAGTCGGGATCGAGCGCGCCGCGCGGCACGATCTCCTCGACCTCGGCGACGCAGATGCGTCCGCAGGTGGCGGCGGCCGGGTTGAAGTTGCGCGCGGTCTTGCGGAACACCAGGTTGCCGGTGTCGTCGGCCTTCCAGGCCTTGACGATGGACAGATCGGCGACAAGCCCGCGTTCCAGGATGTAGGTCTCGCCGTCGAACTCCTTGTGCTCCTTGCCCTCGGCGATCACGGTGCCGACGCCGGTGCGGGTGTAGAAGCCGGGAATCCCCGCGCCGCCCGCGCGCATCCGCTCGGCGAGGGTGCCTTGCGGGTTGAATTCCAGCTCCAGCTCGCCCGAAAGGTACTGCCGCATGAATTCTGCGTTCTCGCCGACATAGGAGCTGATCATCTTCTTGATCTGTTTCGTCTGCAGCAGCACGCCCAGCCCGAAATCGTCGACGCCGGCATTGTTCGAGGCGACCGTCAGTTCCTTGACACCGCTGTCGCGGATCGCCGCGATCAGGTTTTCGGGAATGCCGCAGAGGCCGAAGCCGCCCGCCGCGATCAGCATGCCGTCCTTCAGGATACCGTCCAGCGCCGCCGCCGCGTTGTCGTAGATTTTTTGCATGTCCGCATCCTCCGGAATCCCGTTCGCCGCCTTCTTTGCCGGGGCGGTCGGGCGAAGTCAATCGAGCGCCGGCCGCTGCGGCTAGGTGCGGGCCATGGGATGTAGCAAGTCGACGCCTAGGCCGACTTTTTCGCTGCCGCTTTCCTGCGCCCGCCCTTCTTCTTTGCCGCGCGCTCGGCGATCAACTCGACCGCCATCTCCATCGTCACCGCCTCGGGGTCCACGTCCTTGGGCAGCGTCGCGTTGACCTTCTCCCATTTCACGTAAGGCCCGTACTTGCCCGACATGATCCGCACCGGCCCGCCGCTGTCGGGATGCTCGCCCAGTTCCTTCAGGGGCGCCGCCGCCGCGCCGCGGCCGCCGCGGCTGGCGGCCTTCTGCGCCAGCACCTCGACCGCGCGGTTCATCCCGACGGTGAAGACCTCCTCGATTTCCTCCAAGGGTGCCGTCGCGCCGCCGCGCCCGGTATCGACATTGTGCTTCAGGTAGGGCCCGTAGCGCCCGATGGTGGCCCAGACCGTCACACCGTCTTCGGGATGCGGCCCGATCTCTCGCGGCAGGGACAAAAGCTTCAGGGCCTGGGCCAGATCGACCTCCTCGGCAGGCCATTCCTTGGGCACCGACTGGCGCGGCGGTTTCTTGTTGTCCTCGGTCACCTCGCCGCGCTGGACGTAAGGCCCGAAGCGCCCGGTGAAGACATAGATCGGATCGCCCGCATCCTCGCCCAGAAGCTTGCCCTCGGGCGGGATCGCGCCGGCGGCGGTTTCCTCGGCGCCGGGCGGGCCGAAGGCGCGGGTATAGCGGCATTCGGGATAATTCGAGCAGCCAATGAACGCCCCGCCCGACCGCGCGGTGCGCATCGACAGCCGTCCGTTGCCGCAATTGGGGCAGACGCGCGGGTCGCTGCCGTCCTCGGTGGGTGGGTAGAGATGCGGCGCCAGGACCTCGTCGATCTTCTCCAGCACCTCGCCGATGCGCAGTTCGGCGGTCTCGGCGATGGCGGCGGAGAAGTCGCGCCAGAACCGGCCCAGCACGTCCTTGTAGTCGCGGTCGCCGGCCGAGATCTCGTCGAGCTCCTCCTCCAGGTTGGCGGTGAACTCGTAGCCCACGTATTTGCGGAAATAGTTCGACAGGAAGATCGTGACCAGACGGCCCTTGTCCTCGGGGATCAGACGGTTCTGTTCCTTGCGAACGTATTCGCGGTCCTGGATCGTGGTGACGATCGAGGCATAGGTCGAGGGACGGCCTATCCCCAGCTCCTCCATCCGCTTGACCAGCGTCGCCTCGGTGTAGCGCGGCGGCGGCTGGGTGAAATGCTGCTCTGGCGTGACGGATGTCTTCTGCGCCGCCTCGCCCTGCATGATCTGCGGCAGCCGCTTGTCGTCGTCGTCGATGACGGCGTCGTCGCGGCCCTCTTCGTAGACCTTCAGGAAGCCGTCGAACAGCACCACCTGTCCGGTGGCGCGCAGTTCGACCTGGCCATCGCTCGAGCCGACGTCGACCGTGGTCCGCTCCATCCGCGCGGCGGCCATCTGGCTGGCCAGCGTGCGCTTCCAGATCAGGTCGTAGAGCTTGCGCTGGTCCGGCTCGCTCAGCTTAAGGCTGGCCGCGTCGCGGGTCATCTCGGTGGGTCGGATGCATTCATGCGCTTCCTGCGCGTTCTTGGCCTTGTTCTTGTACATCCGCGGGCTGTCGGGCAGGTAGTCGGCCCCGTAGCGCGCCTTGATCGCGTCGCGCGCGGCCATCACCGCCTCGGGCGCCATGTCGATGCCGTCGGTCCGCATGTAGGTGATGTGCCCGGCCTCGTAGAGCCGTTGCGCCACGCTCATCGTCTGGCGCGCGCCGAAGCCGAACTTGCGGCTGGCCTC
>JAHELH010000062.1 GCA_024644285.1 Paracoccaceae bacterium
TCGATCATCGCGATCATCTGCGGCACCCACTGGGTCGCCCGCGGCATCTCGTCGGGGTCGAGGGCGCCGAGCGCCTTCATGTCGTCGAGATACCATCGGGTCGTCTCGGCGGTGATCTGGCCGATGTCGCGGCCGGTCTCGGCGGCGCGGGCGTTTATCTTGTCGTCGATGTCGGTGATGTTGCGCACATAGGTCACGTGGTCCGCGCCGTAGACGTGGCGCAGCAGGCGGTAGAGCACGTCGAACACCACCACGGGGCGGGCATTGCCCAGATGCGCGCGGTCATAGACGGTGGGCCCGCAGACATACATGCGGACGTTCCTGGGGTCCAAGGGCGTGAAGACCTCTTTCTTGCGGGTCTTGGTGTTGTGCAGCCTGATCTGGGTCATCGGTCTTCCTGAGGCACGCGCGGTTACGCCCCGCGGGCTTTAGGCAATTTCGGCTGTGAAGGAAACGAAAAGACCGGCCCGCGCGACGATGTCAGCGGATAATGCAGCAAATCGGGGTGGCGAGGGTCTTCATGCCCCGGGCATACGTCTTCGCCGGGCGCTTGCCAAGCCCCATTGGCGGAACGCGGGGATCTTCTATGCTACCGCCGATGAATGACACACAGCGCCCCCTGGCCGGCTTGTGGCTGACCGGCCTGCCGCTGGCCGAGGCGGCGGGAATCGCCGGGGTCGCGCTTGCCTATGCCCTGATCGACCGCGGGCGGCTGGCGCCGCCCTTTGCCTGGGTGCTGCTGGCCGGCGCCTGGGAGGGGCTGTGCCTGGGCGGCGCGCAGGCCGCCGTGTTGCGCCCGCTGGGCGCCCGGCCCGCGCCGTGGGTCGCGCTGACCGTGGCCGGGGCGACGGTAGGCTACGGGTTGTCGCTGTTGGGCGGCGCGGGCGGCGGCGGCGGCGGTCCCGAGCCGCCCCTTTGGCTGATGACGCTGGCCGGGGCCGGAGCGGGCGTCGCCATGGGCGCGCTCTTGGGGGCGCTGCAATCGCTGGCCCTGCCCCCGCCGCTGCGCGCCTGGAGCTGGATCGCCGCGAACGCGCTGGGCTGGGCCGTGGCGATGGCGGTGATCATGACCGGCGCCGGCATGATCGGGTCCGACTGGCCGCTTGGCGCGGTGGTGCTGACCGGGGCGGCGTCGGGCGCGCTGGCGGGGGTGGCCGTGGCTTTGGCCACGCTGCCACTCATCCAGAAACGGAGGATCGCCCGATGACCCGCGACGAGATCAACGCGCTCTGCGCCACGCTGCCGGGGGCGGAGAACTCCGACCCCTGGGGCGGCGGGCACGATGCCTGGAAAGTGGGCGGCAAGATGTTCGCCTGCATCGGCGCGGTGACGCCGGGGGTGTCGGTGAAGACCGAGAGCATCGAGATGGCCGAGACGCTGATCGCGGCGGGGGTCGGCGTCAAGGCGCCGTATTTCCACCGCTCGTGGCTGCTGGTGCCGCTCGAGACGGACCGGGACGAGACCGAGCATCGCATCCGGACTTCCTATGACCTGGTCCGCTCGAAGCTGCCGAAGAAGGTGCAGGCCGCGCTGCGTTAGCCCGTCTGCCTCGGGCAGGAGACGCAATTTCCTGTGTCACCGCTTTCGTCCCAGACCCTCGGTTCCGCCAGGGGCGCGCCGATGGTAACAGCGCGTCACCGCAGGACCGGGCGAGCCGGTCGGTTGTCTTGGACCCTAGCGGGCGATTCGCGTTAGACTGGCACCATCCAGAGACGAGGCAATTTCGCATGACGAATCCACTTTCCGGCCGCCGGGCCGCCCGGGCACGCGCCGCCACCGGGCGCAGCCACATCGCATCCTGGGTATTGGTCGCCCTGGTGTCTCTGTCTCTGATCTGGGGCATCGGGGCCACGTGGCGTGCCGCCGTTTGCTGCGACCTGGAGGGGCTGGACCCTGTGACCGACCGGGCGCAGGTCGCGGCGATCCTGCAGCAGGACGGGTCGGACGCGTTGATCCAGGTGACGACCGGCATCTACGTGCAATCGCTGTCCTTCGAATCCGCCAACGACGTGCAGGTGACGGGGCGGCTTTGGCAACGCGTGCCGCCCGGCATCGTGCTGCCGCCCGGCGGGCATCTGGGTGTGCTGTTTCCCGACGCGATCTCGTCGCATGACGGAAACCTGACGCAGCTATACGAAGATTTCGTCCTGCCTGACGGGTCGCACCTGGATACCTGGAAGTTCCAGGTCTTGCTGCGGCAAGACTTCAACTACAGCGCCTATCCCCTTGACGGCAAACTGGTCTGGATCCGGTTCTGGACGGACGACATCGAAGAGGACATCCAGCTTGTGCCGGACCTGGGGGCCTTTTCCGACGTGTCGCCCGAGACCTTGCCCGGCATCTCCGAAAGCCTGGTGCCGGGCGAATGGCAGGTCCTGCAGACCTTTTTCAGCTACGACCGGCTGAAATTCGAGACCGATTTCGGGCTGAACGAACAGGCCTTTCCGTTGCCGCCGTCGCGCCCCGAATTGCGGTTCAACATCATCCTGAAGCGCAATTTCATCGACGCCTTCGTGGTCAATCTGGTGCCGCTGGCGGTGATCTTCGGGCTGCTCTTCGGTCTGATGCTGACGGTCAGCCGCGATTCCGACAGGGCGAGCCGGACGGGATTCAACACCCTGGCGGTCTTCGGGTCGGCCGCGGGCCTGTTCTTCATCGCGCTTCTGGGCCACATCCAGGTGCGCCAGCAATTCGCCGGCAGCCAGATCGTCTATATCGAGTATTTCTACATCCTCGCCTACCTGATGCTGCTGTCGATCTCGGTGTTCAGCTTCATGGTCACCCATGCCGACCACGAGAACGAAAGCTGGGTCCTGCGCGACGACGGGCGGCTGTTGAAGATGCTCTACTGGCCCTTCGTGCTTGGCGCAGCCCTAGTCATCACCGTCGCGCGCCTGCCGGTCGATGCGCGCGGGGTGTGGCTGGCGCTGTTCTAGGCCGACGGCGGGCGCGGTCAGGGGGTGAGTTCGACCGGCTCGGCAACCCCGCCGCCGCAGATCGCGCAGCAATCGCCGCAGGTCCGCTGTCCGTTGAAGCCGCTGCCCCAGGAGGTCTCGGCATCGCCGCGCACCCAGGCGCCGTAGCAGATGGTTTCACCCTGATTGCAATCGAGCTCGTAGGTGCGCGCGCCGTCCGACGGTCCGATGATGAAGACCTGGTCCTCGCCCGGCCAGACGCGGTCGCGGTCCCGGCTGTAGAATTCGAGGCTGAGATTGACCTCTGTCGCGTTGTCGAAGGTCCATGACAACGAGTCCGCCGACGCGGCCTGCCCGGCGAATGCACCCGCGGCAAGACCCGCCGCCAAGATGTTGGAAAAGCTTTTCATATTCACGCTCCACCCGGCGAAATAGCGACGTTGCGGCAGGGCGGCGCGCCCGCCGCGCTGGAATGGGGAGCATTCTGTCGCGAAACCGGCGCCGCGCAAACGGATTTCTCGCAAGTCCGCGGATCAGGCGAATTCGCGCAGGATGGCCGAAATCGCGTCCGCGTGCCGCTGCAGCGCCTCGCGGTCGCCGAGGTGCTCGACGTTCAGCCGCACGACCGGCTCGGTATTCGAGCGCCGCAGGCTGAAGCGCCAGTCCTCGAAGGCCACCGAGAGGCCGTCGAGCCGGTCGACCTCGCCGCCGCCGGCATAGCGCGCCTCGACCGCGGCCACCGCGGCCTGCGGGTCGGCGAGGTGGAAGTTGATCTCGCCCGAGGACGGGTGGCGTTCGCGCATCTCGGCCACCAGCGCCGAGAGCGGCTGGCCGGTGGCCGACATATGCGCTGCGATCAGCAGCCACGGGATCATGCCGCTGTCGCAATACATGAAGTCGCGGAAGTAGTGATGCGCCGACATTTCGCCGCCATAGACCGCATCCTCGGCCCGCATGACCTGCTTCATCAGCGCGTGGCCGGTGCGCGAGAGCACCGCTGTGCCGCCGGCCTGCCGCACGATGCGCTGCGTGTTCCACATCACGCGGGGGTCGTGGACGATGCGCGCGCCGGGATGCTGCGCCAGCATGGCGGCGGCCAACAGCCCGACGATGTATTCGCCGTCGATGAAGGCGCCGGTTTCGTCGAACAGGAAGCAGCGGTCGAAATCGCCGTCCCAGGCGACGCCGAAATCGGCCGTGTGCTCGCGCACCGCCTGCCCGGTCACGGGGCGGTTCTCCGGCAAGAGCGGGTTCGGGATGCCGTTCGGGAACCGGGCGTCGGGGGCGTGGTGCAGGCGGTGAAAGCTGAGCGGCGCGCCGGCCCTGTCCAGCGCGGCGGCCAGCGCGTCGAAGGTCGGCCCGGCCGCGCCGTTGCCGGCATTGACCAGGATCGTCATCGGGCGCAGCGCGGCCGGGTCGATGAAGGACAGGACACGCGCCACGTAGGCCGCGCGGGTATCCCCGGCGCGCCGGCTGCCGGGCCGGGGCGCGCCGGGGCCGAAGCCGCCCGCCGCCACCAGGTCGCGCATCGCGCCGAGGCCGGTCTCGCGGCTGATCGGCGTGGCGCCGGGGCCGACCATCTTGACGCCGTTATCGCCGATGGGGTTGTGCGAGGCGGTGACCATCAGCCCGCCGCCGGCGCCCAGGTGATCGGTGGCGAAATAGACCTCCTCGGTGCCGCAGAGGCCGATATCGATCACCTCGACGCCCTCGGCGGTCAGGCCCTGCGCCAGCGCCTCGGCCAGGGTTTCGGAACTGTCGCGGATGTCGCGCCCCATAACCACGGTGCCGGGCTCCATGACGCGCGCGAAAGCACGGCCGGTATCGCGGACGATGGCCTCGGTCAGATCTACGCCCACGGTGCCGCGGATGTCGTAGCTCTTGAAACAGGGCAGCTGTCTCATCGCCTAGCCCCGGAACCCGGTGGCGACGACGAACTTCTCGGAACTGTCGGCGCGGCTGGCGGGCGGTTTGACATTGGCGACCTTCTCGAACTTCTGCTTCAGGATGCGCTGCAACTCGCCCTCGGCGCCGCCGGCCAGCACCTTGGCGACGAAGGTGCCGCCCTGCTCCAGCACTTCGAAAGCGAACTCGGCGGCCGCCTGGCACAGCGCGATGATGCGCAAATGGTCGGTCTGCTTGTGGCCCGAGGCGGCGGCGGCCATGTCCGACATCACCACGTCGGCCTTGCCGCCGAGCCAGGACTTGACGCGCTCGTCGGCGCCCTCTTCGAGGAAATCCAGCACGTGCAGCTCGGCGCCGGGGATCGGCTCCACCTGTTGCAGGTCGATGCCGATGATCCGGCCCCGGGGCTTGTCCGGCCTGTCGCCCAAGGCGTTGATCCGCGGCACCGCGACCTGGCACCAGCCGCCGGGCGCGCAGCCCAGGTCGACGACGCGGGCGCCGGGGGTCAGAAACCCGTACTTGTCGTCGAGCTCGAGGATCTTGAAGGCGGCGCGGCCGCGATAGCCCTCGGCCCGGGCCCGCCTGACGTATGGATCGTTGAGCTGGCGGTCCAGCCAGCGGGTCGACGACATCTTGCGGCCCCGGGCGGTCTTCACCCGGGTGCGCAGGTCGCGCTGGCCGCGTCCGCTCGTCTTCTTCTCCATGGCGTCCTCACAGGCTCCCGCGCACGGACATGCGGCAGGCGCGGCCGAATGGCAACCGTCAGTAGGGGTTCGCCGCGGCCCGCTCGTCGCTGAGCGATTGCTGCGAGCGCGCGACGATCATCTCGATGGCGTCGGCGAGGTGCACCTGATCGATATGGTGGTCGCCGCGGTCGACCCGGATGCGGTGCGCCTCGATCATCACCTCGGCGTGGCTGACCCCGCGCGGCGGCTCGAACCGGTAGCAGGCCAGCTCGATCAACAGCCCCAGCGGATCCTTGAAATAGATCGAATCCATGAAGCCGCGATCCTTGGGGCCGGAATGCGCGATGCCGCGCTCGTCCAGCCGCGCGACGGCCTGATTGAAGGTCGCGTGGCTGACCGCGAAGGCCAGGTGGTGCACGCAGCCCGTATCGGTGGGCGTTCGGCGGGGATCGGGTTTGCGCGCCTCGTTAGTGAAGATGGTGATCAGCCGGCCGTCGCCGGGGTCGAAATAGAGATGCCCCTCGCCCTCGTTGTCGAGATTGGGCTGGTCGAAGATGAACGGCATGCCCAGCACGCCTTCCCAGAAATCGATCGAGGTCTGGCGGTCCGCCCCCATGATCGTGATGTGATGAACTCCCTGCACCTGCAGCTTGCGCATGTTCAATCTCCCCGAGAAATGATCCTACGCACTCAGAATAGCGCGATCTCCGCCCGGATCATCCCCGGCGCCTTCATCTGGCCAAAATACCTCCGCCGGAGGCACCCGCCGCAGCGGCCATCGAGCCGGCCAATGCCTCTGGCTCACCGCGCACCCCGCGCCAAGATGGCGTGCGGCGCAGCCGCTCCGTTGGACAGCCTTCTCGCCGCTAGAACGGTCCCGCCTCCAGCACGCCGTCGGCGCTCATCTGCGCATAGAGCAGGCCCTCGCGCAGGCCGCGGTCGGCGACCGACAGCCGGTCGGTGGGCCAGACCCTGAGAAGCGCCTGCAGGATCGCCGCGCCCGACATGATCAGCGCGTGGCGGTCGCGGCCGATCCGCGGATCGGCGCGCCGGCCCACCGGCCCCAGCGCCAGGTAGCGCCGGATCACGGTGTCGATCTGGTCGGACGTCATCCGCAACCCGTCGACCTTGTTGCGGTCGTAGCGCTTCAGCCCGAGATGGCTGGCGGCCACGGTAGTCACGGTGCCGGAAGTGCCGATGATCTGGAAACCCTCGCGCTCCTGCTCGCTCTCGTAGGGCGAGAAGCTGGCGAGGTTCTCCTCGAAGAACCAGCTCATCAGCGCGAATCGCCCGGCATCGTCCTGCACGTCGTTGAACTGGTCGCGCAGCGTCGCCACGCCCAGCGGCACCGAGATCCAGTCGACCACGCGGGCATGCGGAAACGGGCTGTCCGGCGCGGCGGTAAAGCCCAGATGCAGCCGCATCAGCGCCTTGGGGCGTTCCATCGGCGGCACCCGCGTCAGGTCGATCCAGACCAGCTCGGTCGAGCCGCCGCCAATATCGACGACCAGCAATTGCTCGGTCATGGTCGAGACCAGCGGCGCGCAGGACACCACGGCCAGCCGCGCCTCTTCCTCGGGCTCGATGATTTCCAGCGGCAGGTTGGTCTCGCGCTTCACCAGCTGGATGAACTCGCCGGCGTTGCCGGCCCGGCGGCAGGCCTCTGTCGCGACCAGCCGCATCCGGCGAACCGAATGTTTCTGCAGCTTTTTCTGGCAGATCCGCAGCGCCTGCACGGTGCGCGCCATGGACTGGCGCGACAGCCGACCGGTGCGTTCCAGCCCCTGCCCCAGCTGCACCGATTTCGAGAAGCTGTCGACCACGTGGAACTGGTTGCCCTTGGGCTGGGCAATCAGCATGCGGCAACTGTTCGTGCCCAGATCGAGCGCAGCGTAAAGCTCCGCCGGATCGGGGCGTCTTGGTGCAGGGGGCTCGACCGGGACCGGGAACGCGCCCGCACCATCGGGACGCTTGGGCGCCATCTCGATCGCCCTCCAACTCTGGTTGCCGCAACCCTAGACGGCGGCCCCGCTTCCCGCAAGGAAAGTCTTGGCGTCCGCTCACCATCTTCATGAGGATTTTTCACATCACTCGCGCTGGAATGATGCCCACGGGCGCGCTAGCCAAGGGCATGGGTCGCCAATGAGCGGCAGCATGTCGAAAATCGTCCACTGCGAGGCGCGCGGACGCGTAGAAGCGGACCAACTGGAGGAATCACCCGAACATGCCCGACGTCACCATCGTCTACTGGCGCGACATCCCGGCGCAGATCATCGTGGGCCGCGGGCGCCGCGGCGCCAAGCGCCCGCTGCCCGAGCGTTTCGAGCAGGCGATCGACCGCACCGCGATGCGGATCGGCGCGCATGAAAGCGACGAATACATGCTGGGCTTCCGCAAGGCGGAGCCCTTCGTGGTCGAGGGCGAGCAGGACGCGGTCGCCGCCGCGGCGGCGGCGAAGATCGACGCCGAATTCGGACCGGACCGCCTGAAGGCGCTGGTCGACAACGACGGATGGGCCTGAGCCCGAGAACCCTGTGGGAGGCCGCGATGGCTTTGCTGAGCTTCAAGAGACGTGATCCCGCCGCCACCCCGGCCAAGCCCGCCGTCGAGGCGTTCCTGAGGGACTATTCCATCGAGGTGATGCCGCGCACCGCCGAGAAGGTGGAGGACTTCCGCGCCCTGCTGCCCGAGGGCACGCGGGTCTACATTGCGCATATCGACGGCACCGAGATTGCCGACATGGTGGCCACGGCGAAGCGGCTCAACGCGGACGGCTTCCGGGTGATGCCGCATTTCCCGGCACGCAGCATCGCCGACAAGGCGACGCTCGCCGACTGGATCGCCCGCTACCAGGGCGAGGCCGACGTGCGCCAGGGCCTGATCCTGGCCGGCGGCATCCCCGAGCCGCGCGGCGATTTCCAGTCCTCGATGCAGCTTCTGGAGACCGGCCTGTTCGACAAGGCGGGGTTCACCCGGCTGCATGTGGCGGGTCACCCCGAGGGCAACCGCGACATCGACCCGGACGGGTCGGACCGGGCGGTGATGGACGCGCTGCGCTGGAAGACCGCCTTCGCCGAGCGCACCGACGCGAAGATGGCGCTGGCCACGCAGTTCGCCTTCGAGGCGAAACCGATCATCCGCTGGGTCGAGCGGCTGGCCGCCGAGGGCATCGCCCTGCCCGTCCATATCGGCATCGCCGGGCCCGCCAAGCTGCAGACCCTGATCAAGTTCGCGATCGCCTGCGGCGTCGGCCCGTCGCTGCGGGTGCTGCAGAAGCGCGCGATGGACGTGACCAAGCTGGTCCTGCCGTACGAGCCCTGGGACGTGGTCGGCGAACTGGCGGCGCACAAGGCCGCCAATCCCGGCTTCGGCATCGAGGCGGCGCATTTCTTCCCGCTGGGCGGGATCAAGACCTGCGCCGAATGGGCGATGAAGGCGGGCGGGGCGTCGGCGGTTCCGGCCAGCGCCGCGGCGTGATGCCCGCGGCGCTGCTCTTCGATCTCGACGGGACCCTGCTGGACAGCGACCCGCTGCATATCGAGGTCTTCGCCGACCTGCTGCGGCGGCGCGGGATCCGGGTCGATAGGCCGTATTATCTCAAGCACATCCACGGCAGGCTTAACGTGGATGTGTTCGCCGAACTGATGCCCGACGCCGATCCGCACGAAATGGACCTGACCAAAGAGGCCGAGTTCCGACGCCGCCTGGCGCAGCGAAAGGTGCCGCCCGCCCGCGGTCTCGTCGCCCTGCTCGACCGCGCCCGGACCGAGGGCACGCCCTGTGCCGTGATCACCAACGCGCCGCGGATCAACGCCCGCGCCATGCTCGACGCCATCGGCCTGCGCGACCGCTTCGCGCCGGTGATCAGCTCTGACGACATCGCGCCGGGCAAGCCCGACCCCGCGCCGTATCTCGCCGGCGCCGCCGCGCACGGCGTGCCCGCCCGCGCGTGCATCGCTTTCGAGGACAGCCCCTCGGGCCTGCAGGCCGCCCGCACCGCGGGATGCACCGTGGTGGGCCTGACCTCAAGCCTTGACGCCGCCGCGCTGAAGGCCCATGGCGCACATCTGGCCATCGACGATTTCACCGACCCCGCGCTGGCAGACCTGCTGGACGCCGAAACAGGAGCCCTGACATGACCCGCACCGTGATCGAGTCGAAAAGCAAGACCGTGGTGATCGGCTTTGACGAGCCGTTCTGCGTCATCGGCGAGCGGATCAACCCGACGGGCCGCAAGAAGCTGGCAGCCGAGCTTGAGGCGGGCGATTTCTCGACCGTCGAGCACGACGCCCTGGAGCAGGTCGCCTGCGGCGCCATGGTGCTCGATATCAATGCCGGCGTCGTCTACAACTCCAACCCCAACCCCAACGAGACCGAGCCGCCGCTGATGCGGAAGGTGATCGAGCTGGTTCAGGGGCTGGTCGACGTGCCGCTCTGCATCGATTCGTCGGTCCCCGGCGCGCTGGAGGCCGGGCTGGCCGCGGCCGAGGGACGGCCGCTTCTGAATTCGGTGACCGGCGAGGAGGAGCGGCTGGAACTGGTGCTGCCGCTGGTCAAGAAATACAACGTGCCCGTGGTGGCGATCAGCAACGACGATACCGGGATCTCAGAAAATCCGGACGTGCGCTTTGCGGTGGCCAAGAAGATCGTCGAGCGCGCCGCAGATTTCGGCATTCCTGCGCAGGACATCGTGGTGGACCCGCTGGTGATGCCGGTGGGCGCGATGGCGACGGCCGGGCGCCAGGTTTTCGAGCTGGTGCGCAAGCTGCGCGACGAACTGGGCGTGAACACCACCTGCGGCGCGTCGAACATCAGCTTCGGGCTGCCGCACCGGCACGGCATCAACGCGGCCTTCCTGCCAATGGCGATCGGCGCGGGAATGACCAGCGCGATCATGAACCCGGTGCGCCCGGTGGAGATGGAGGCGATCCGCGCCGCCAACTTCCTGATGAACCATGACGATAACGGGTTCGAGTGGAT
>JAHELH010000343.1 GCA_024644285.1 Paracoccaceae bacterium
GTGCCCGTCGGCATCCTTGCCGCCTCGTCGCAATCGGCGATGCTGAACGGCAGCTTGCGCTTCATCTCCTATCTCGGCCTCGCCATGCCGAACTTCCTGCTGGCGCTCATCATCATGCTGGTCTCGACGGTGATCTGGGGCGATTCGCTGACCGGGCTCTTCTCCAACGAATACCGCGACGCGGCGTGGTCCTGGGACCGGGTCAAGGATTTCCTGTCGCGCGCCTGGCTGCCGGTCTTCATTCTCGGCTGGTCGGCCACCGCCTTCGCGCTGCAGACCGTGCGCGCGCTGATGCTGGACGAGAACGGCAAGCTCTACGTCACCGCCGCCCGCGCCCGCGGCCTCTATGGCCGCCGGCTGGCCTGGCGCTATCCGGCCCGCCACGCTTTGGGCCCGATCATCAACAGCCTCGGCTTCGACCTCAACCGCATCTTCAACGAACTGCCCATCGTCGCCCTGATCCTGACGCTGACCGAGGCCGGCGCCCTGCTTCTCGAGGCGCTGGCCCGTTCCAACGACCAGCAGCTCGCCGGCGCCATCATCTTCCTGCTCACCGCCTCGATCGTCACGGTGAACTTCCTCACCGACATCGCCCTGGCGCTGATCGACCCGCGGATCCGCAAATCGGTGGTCGGCGCATGACACGACCCGAAACGCAATATCCTTCTTCTCTTTGCAAGTATCCCGGGGGTTTGGGGGCAGAGCCCCCAGTCGGTCGGATCGGCCGCAGGCCGATTCGAACCATAGTAGGGCGCACCCGATGACCGTCCCCGACCCCACCAAGCCGAACCTGGCCGAGACCACCGGGCCGCATGTCTCCATCGTCGAGACCGAGGACGCGGTCGCGCGCCGCGCCAAGGAGGCGTATTTCACCGCCTCGCAATACCAGCTGATCTGGGCCCGGTTCCGCCGCAACCGCAGTGCCATGATCGCCGGGATCATCCTGCTCAGCCTCATCCTGATGGGCGTCTTCGCGCCGTTCCTCAGCCCCTACGATCCGACCATCGCCGGCCGCGACAAGGACTACACCAACGGCGCGCCGCAGATCCCGAAATTCTGCGACGAGGCAGGCTGCTCGGCGCGCCCGTTCATCTACGGGGTCAAGCGCGAACGCTCGATGGCCACCAACTTCCGCTGGGTGACCAGCATCGACACCGAGGACCGGCGCTACCTGCAATGGTTCGTCGAGGGCGAGAAATACAAGCTGTTCGGCATCACCTTCACCACCCACCTCTTCGGCGTCGATCGCGGCTTCATCCACCTCTTCGGCACCGACGATACCGGCAAGGACATCTTCAGCCGCACCCTTCACGCGATCTACACCTCGCTTGCCGTCGGCACCCTCGGCGTGCTGATCTCCTTCGTCCTCGCGCTGATGATCGGCGGCATCGCGGGTTATTTCGGTGGCCTCATCGACGGCGCCATCCAGATGGTCACCGACGCGGTCAGGACCATCCCGATCATTCCGCTTTTCATGGCCATCGCCGCCTTCATCCCGCAGGAATGGTCGTCCGAGATGCGCTTCTTCTTCATCTCGATCATCATCGGGCTGATCAACTGGCCGACGCTGGCCAGGCGCGTCCGCACCCACCTGCTGGTCGAGCGCAACCAGGAATACGTTCTCGCCGCGCAACTCTCCGGCGCCGGCGCCGGCCACATCATCCGCCGCCACCTGCTGCCGAGCTTCTCCAGCTACATCATCGTCGACCTGGTGATCTCGTTCCCCTACATCGTGCTGTCGGAGACCGCGCTCAGCTTCATCGGCCTCGGCCTGAAGGACCCGGTGAACAGCCTGGGCGTCATGCTGCAGAACACCACCAGCGCCGACGTGCTTCTGAACTACCAGTGGTACTTCATCCCGGTCTTCTTCTTCATCGCGCTGGTCATGGCCTTCGTCTTCGTCGGCGACGGGCTGCGCGACGCGGCCGATCCCTATGCGGGGACCAAGAAATGAGCGAACCGCTGATTTCGGTGCAGGATCTGACCATCCGCTTCCAGACCGACGAGGGGCTGATCACCGCCGTCGAGGACGTGTCGTTCGACATCGCCCCGGGCGAGGTGCTGGGACTGGTCGGCGAAAGCGGCAGCGGCAAGTCGGTGACCGCCAAGGCGCTGATGCGGCTCAATGCCGGCAATACCCGCTATGACCCGGCCTCGCGGATCACCTTGAACCTTCCAGACGAACCGCCGCTCGACGTGCTGGGCATCCGGCGCGAGCGCGACATGATCCAGGTCCGCGGCGGCGCGATCAGCATGATCTTCCAGGAACCGATGGCCAGTTTCGCGCCCGCGATCACCATCGGCGACCAGATGGTCGAGCAGTTGCAGATCCATTCCGACATGTCGAAGAAACGCGCCCGCGAGATCAGCATCGAGATGCTGGACCGCGTCGGCATCTCCGAACCCGCCAAGCGCTTCGGCCAGTACGCCTTCGAGTTTTCCGGCGGCATGCGGCAGCGGGCGATGATCGCCATGGCGCTTTCCACCAACCCCAAGCTCCTGATCGCCGACGAGCCCACCACGGCGCTCGACGTCACCATCCAGGCCCAGGTCATCGACCTGATGAAGGATCTGGTCGCCGATTTCGGCATGGGCATCCTGTTCATCACCCACGATCTCGGCGTCATCGCCCAGACCGCCGACC